>DAIMKK010000523.1:0-2343 GCA_036721745.1 Pseudolabrys sp.
AAAGAGAAATTCGGCGTCGTCACGCCGTTCGGCGGGCCGACTTCCTCGGGCATGCTGACGCTGCACTGCCCGCCCGATAAGGTCTATGCGCTCACCAGTTTCCTGCACGAAAACGGCGCCGAGGCGGTGGCGGTGGCCGATCTCGATTACGTGTTCTCGAAGGACAATCCGCTCTATGCCAAGCTCGCGGCGGCGCTTTAGCGCGGCCTAAACGGCCAATTTCACCTCTTCAAAAATAGGCGTGATGTCGCCGGCGCAGGGCGGCGCCTTTTGGTTTACTTAAGCTCCGACAAACCCCTATCATCCCCGCCGATCCTTGAAGTCTTAGGGGGAATTCGGCTCACATGTATGTCACGAGCAGCAAGCGCCTGACGACCGAGGGCGCCAAAAAGATGATGGCGACCGCCGTCGACAAAGCCAAGGAAGCCGGCATCTCGGCGTCGATCGCCATCGCCGACGCCGGCGGGCATTTGATCCTGCTCGAACGCATGGAAGGCGGCCGTTTTCACACCGTGCATTCATCGACGACCAAAGCCGTTTGCGCGGCCTCCAACAAGCGCATGACCTCGGCGCGCGGCGCGCAGGCGCAAGAGCTCGATACCGCGCATGCGCTCGGCCTCGCGCTCGCCGCCGGACCGGAGCGCTGGACCGCGATGCAAGGCGGCTGTCCTATCATCGCTGAGGGTGAATGCATCGGTGGCATCGGCGTCGCCGGCGGCGACTGGGCGACCGACGAGTGGATCGCGCAACAGGCCGTCGAATCGATCGGCGCCAGCTGGCGTTCGGACAAGTGATGGCCATGGTCGAGCCGTTGCGCGTCGCCTGCATCGGCATGGGCTGGTGGTCCGACGTGCTGGCCGACGCGATCAAGCGTTCCAGCAAGATCAAGATCGTCGCCTGTTTTTCGCGCTCCGAGCAAAAGCGCACGGCCTTCGCCGCCAAATATGGCTGCCGCGCCTCGCCGAGCTATGAGGCGATCCTCGCCGATGCGGAGATCGAGGCCGTCATCAATACCACGCCGAACGACGTCCATCTCGAAACCACGCGCCAGGCCGCCGCGGCCGGCAAGCATGTTTTCCTCGACAAGCCGATCGCCAACTCGGTCAGCGACGGGCGCAGGATCACTGAATGTTGCCGCCAGGCGGGCGTCGTGCTCGCACTCGGCTATCAGCGCCGGCGGGAAAGTCATTTCCGTTGGATCAGGCAGCAGATCGATGCCGGCGTGTTCGGCCAACTGGTCAATGCCGAAGCCAATATCAGCCGCGACCGGCTCGGACAATTCGATCTCTCGTCGTGGCGCTACACCGCCGCCGGCATGCCGGGCGGCGTGATGCTGCAGATCGGCATCCATTATGTGGATGTCCTTTATTATCTGCTCGGGCCGATCAAGGCGGTGAACGGGCGCTTCGTGCGGCTGGTGCTGCCGGGCGACAATCCGGATGTCGCCAGTCTCATACTTGAGCACGAGAACGGCGCGCTCTCCACGCTCAACGCCAGCTACGCCTCGGCGTCCGAATATTATCTGATGAATATCTACGGCAAGACCGCCACAGCTTTTTACGACATGCATCACGGTCTCAGCCTGCTCAAGCGCGGCGAGAAGCACGCGGTCGGCGTTACCTGCGCCAAGAACGACACTTTCGTCGAAGAACTCGAGGAATTCGCGGCCGCCGTGCGCGGCGGTGCGCAGCCGGAAGTCGGCGGCGACTACGCCACGACCTCGCTCGCGATCATTCGCGCCGGCATCCTGTCGGCGCGCGAGGGCCGCCGCGTCGAAGTCGCGGAGATTCTGGCCAAAGATTGAGCACGGTCCCGATTAATTGGGCGCCGACATCGCCGCCTTCAGGATTGGGTGCCACTTGGCGATATCGGTCTTGAGCACCTGGGCAAGAGGCGCTGGGCCGCGATCCGCCTTGAGCGGAATGCTACCACCGAGATCGACCAGCCGCTTGGCGACCGCCGGATCGTCGAGCGCCTTGTCGAGCGCGCCACTGAGCTTGGCGACGATGTCTTTCGGCGTTCCTTTCGGCGCAAACACGGCGCTCCAAATGCTGAGCTGGAATTCCGGAATGCCGGCTTGCTTGGCCGAGGGCACCTCCGGCAAAGCCGGGGAGCGCGCATTGCCCGACACTACGTAAGCTTTGATCGAATTCCCTTTCACCGCAGGCGCAACGCTGACCACCTGCTCGCAGAAGAAATCGACGTGATCGCCGATCAGGTCACTGAGCGCGGGTCCGGTGCCGCGATACGGAATAAGTTTTGGCTTAAGTCCGAGTTCCGAGGTGAACAGCAGGCAGGCCATGTGCGACGCCGAACCGATACCGCCATGGGCTTGCTTCACGC
>DAIMKK010000524.1:0-2342 GCA_036721745.1 Pseudolabrys sp.
AATCATTCACTAAGCAACCATGAGACGAGATGTTAATCTCGAATATCAATGTGCCATGTCACGTGGGGCCGCATCGGTGAGCATACCGAGACGCCATCAGCTGCGGCGCGGACTTGACTCCGCTCCGGCGGCTTGTGACACCCCGCCACGGCCCGCTGGCGGCTGCTGGCGAAAACGGGGTACTGGAGTAGTCATGATCAGAGTCTTATTCGCGGTGGCTGCACTGATGCTCTTTGCCGCAAACCTGCAGGCCGGCGGCCTCGACAATCTCAAGGCCGCGACGGCTGCGGCGGACCAGGGCAAGGTCGACGAGGCCATAAACCAGTTCACCCAGGCGCTCGCGGCCGGCGATCTTTCGCCCGCTGATCAGTTTGCCGCCTACAAAGGCCGCGGCAGCGCATACACCTCCAAGAGCTTGATTGCCGACGCCTTCGAGCGGCTCGATCAGGCGCGCGGAATGCGTAGCGATGCAATCGCCGATTTCACCGCCGCGCTCAAGTTCAAGACCGACGACGCCGACCTCTACGGCGCGCGCGCGCAAGTCTACGACTTGAACGGCCAATACGATCCCGCGATTGCCGATTTCGATGCTGCATTCAAGCTTAACAACTCGCCGGTCACGCTGGTTCAGCGCGCCGGCAGTCTGATCGCCAAGAGCGATTATGATCGCGCGGTCGCCGACTACACCACCGCGCTCGACCTTGTCACCAAAGTTGCCAAGGATACGAAAGATACCAACCTCGACGCCTTCGATATCTATACCCAACGCGGCTACGCGCAATTTATCGCCGCGCGCTACGCCGCCGCCGCCGCCGATTTCGACAAATCGCTGACGCTCGGAGGGACCGCGCGCACTGGCGACGTGCTGTGGCTGCCCTACCAGGCGGCATGGCTGCACATCGCGCGTGCGCGCGCCGGCCAGAACGACGCCGAGGAACTCGCGCGCAACGCCGGCAAAATCGACCTCAAGCAATGGCCCGGTACGTTGATTGCGTATTTTCTCGGCCAGGCCACGATCGAACAATTGACCCCGCCATCGAGCCACGGCGCCATGGGGCACGCGCGCGAATGCAATCTAGCATTTTTTTCCGGCGAGCAATCGCTCGTCAAAAATGACGATGCGGAGGCGGCGCGGCAGTTCACGCGCGCGCGCGCGGTTTGCAACATCCACACCGTGCACTACCTCGCGGCCGGGGTCGAATTGAAACGCCTGGGCAAGTAACGCCGAGCGGGCTTCAGGCCACTCGCGCCGCTAGCCACTCCAGCGGCGTCACCACGAACGCAGGCTTCCCCATCCCGCCGATGTCCTCGACATCGGACGACGAAGTAAAATCGAGCATGTTTGGCTCTGGGGATGCGTTGATACGGCACTAGATGTAAGATGGCGCGGCGGAAATGGAAGAGCCGGCCCGATGCCAGCCCACCACATCAAACTGCAAAGCTCCGTCGGCGATTTCGACCCGGCCTTCGTCGAGCGCCTGCCGGCGCTGGAAAAGGCGATGCGTGACCATGGACTCGATCCATCGGCTTTCGTCATCGCCAGAAACCTGGCGCAAAGCCCGCATTTACCGATCGCCTATCGGCCGGACGGTAACCTGCTCGAATATACGGTGTTCGTGAAAGGCCGCTCGTTCACCGTTACACAGCCCGACGATTTGCGTTTCCTCGAATATTTCTACGAACTTTGCGTGCCGCCCGAGCAAAAAGACGATCCGCATTCCCTGTCGCACAAGCTGCATTCCGAAGAAGAAAAGCTGGAATGGCTGTTCCGCCGGGTCGGACACTGGCTCAACAAACCGATTTAGAACCTATGCTGGAATTGTCTTCCCTGGAACTGGCCGGACGGCTCACCCTCGCAGTCGGCTTGGCCGTGTTCATGGGGCTTGCCTTCGAAGAAACTTATAAGACGGAGGAGCGCTCGAGCCCTGGCGGCATCCGCACCTTTCCGATGCTCGCCATGGGCGGCGCCACGCTCTATCTGATCGACCCCGCGCATGCGCTTGCCTTTGTCGCCGGACTGCTGGGCCTGGCCGCCTGGCTGCACGCCTATCTGCGCCGCGCGCCGACGTCGCACGAAGCGCCCACCTTCATGATCCCGGCGTCAAACCTGCTCGCCTATGTGATCGGGGCGATTGCTTTGATGCAACCGCCGTGGGTGGCAGTCGCGCTCACCGTCGCAGCCGTCCTGCTACTCGGCGCGCGCGAACGGCTACATCGACTCATTCACATCGTACCGCGCGAGGAACTGCTGACCCTCGGCATGTTTCTGATCCTGGTCGGCATCATTCTGCCGCTGGTTCCGCACGAGCCGGTCACAAGCCTGACGCCGCTCACGCCGTACG
>DAIMKK010000525.1:0-2327 GCA_036721745.1 Pseudolabrys sp.
AACCGATCAGGCCGCGCGTCGGCGCGTGAAACACCATCCGCAAGCGGTGGCCGCCAGACGGCTTCATCTCCAGCATCTCAGCTTTGCGCTCCGACATCTTCTGCACGACAATGCCGGAATGAATTTCGTCGACGTCGATGACGACCTCCTCGATTGGCTCCAGCATCTCGCCGGTCTTGGGGTCGTCGCGCATCAGCACCTTCGGCCGCGACACCGACAACTCGAAGCCCTCGCGCCGCATGGTCTCGATCAGGATGCCGAGCTGCAATTCGCCGCGTCCGGCGACTTCCATCGCGTCCTTATCGTCGGATTCGCGCACGCGCAGCGCCACATTGCCTTCCGCCTCGCGCAACAGGCGGTCGCGGATCATGCGGCCGGTGACCTTGCTGCCTTCGGTGCCGGCGAGTGGGGAATCGTTGACGCGGAACGTCATCGCCAGCGTCGGCGGATCGATCGGCTGAGCCGGGATCGGCGTTTCCACCGAAGGATCGCAGATCGTCATCGCCACCGTCGAGTTCGGCAGTCCGGCGATGGCGACGATATCGCCGGCATCCGCCTCGTCCACCGGTACACGCTCGATCCCGCGAAATGCCAGCAACTTGGTGATGCGGCCGCTCTCGATCAGCTTGCCGTCGTGGTCTAGCACCTTCACGCTTTGGTTCGGCTTCACCGATCCGGACGTAATGCGGCCGGTGACGAGGCGGCCGAGATAGGGGTTGGCTTCGAGAATGGTACCGAGCAGGCGGAACGGCCCGGTGTCGATCGCCGGCGCCTTGACGTGCTTGAGCACGAGATCGAACAGCGGCGTCATGCCGTCTTCCTTCGATCCTTCGAGCGAAGTCGCCATATAGCCGAGCTTGGCCGAGCCGTAGAGGATCGGGAAATCGAGCTGCTCGTCGGTGGCGTCGAGCGCGGCGAACAGATCAAACACTTCGTTCACCACCTCGGTCGCACGCGCGTCGGAGCGGTCCACCTTGTTGATGACGACGATGGGCTTGAGGCCCATCTTGAGCGCCTTGGAGACCACGAATTTGGTCTGCGGCAGCGGGCCCTCGGCGGCGTCCACCAGGACCAGCGCGCCGTCTACCATGTTGAGGATGCGCTCGACCTCGCCGCCGAAATCGGCGTGGCCGGGCGTGTCAACGATGTTGATGCGGACGTCTTTCCAGACCACCGAGGCCGCCTTGGCCAGGATGGTAATACCGCGCTCGCGTTCGAGGTCGTTGGAATCCATGGCGCGCTCGACCACGCGCTGGTTCTCGCGATAGGCGCCGGATTGCTGCAGCAGCCGGTCGACCAGCGTTGTTTTGCCGTGGTCGACGTGCGCGATAATGGCGATATTGCGAAGATTCATTGTATTTTCCTGCGCATGATCTTTCCCGAAAACAGGTTCCCACTTTTCGGGATCATGCGCCTGGGTTCCAAAAATCAAAACGCGGGCCCCAGAAGGATTTCACAAGGAAATCCGTCTTCCAAAAGACAACAGGATTGCCGGATGGCAATCCTGTGGACCCGCGACGCGATGCTATTGCGGCGCAATATAGTCACGAAGCCGCGAGAAGCAACTGCCAGATGGGCCCTCGGCGAGACGAGGTTAAGCCCCCGGCGGACGGAGGTAAAACTGCGAATTGATCAATAAGCGCTGAGCAGTTCGACCTTGGTGTTGGCCTGGATCAGCCGATTGGCGATGAGCCTTGCGAGATTGCGCAAAATCCGCCGCCCGAGGGGCCGATGGTGATCGCAGTAGGTTTCAAATTGCTCGATGCCCAGTTCGAGGCAGGTCACCGGGGTGTCGGCCCATACATCGGCAGACCGCACATCCTCGATCAACGCCATTTCTCCAAACGCCATGCCGTGCGACAGGCTGGCAAGCCGCACCCCGCTGTGCAGTTTGACGCTGACCATGCCGCTGAGCAGGAAGAAGATCGACGTCGCCGGATCGCCAGCCGTAATGATCTGTTCGCCGGTATGAAAGCTGCGGGATTTGGCGAGCGCGCCCAACTCGGTAAGTTCTTTGGCGGTCAAGCCGGCGAGCAAGGCCTGCCGGTCGAGTGGCGAAGAATCCATGTTATCCGAGAAGCCGCCATAGCGGTAAATTACCTGGTCTTCCGCCCATTCGATCGCCTCATCGATCAGATCGAAACGGCGCACGTCGGCGACGGCACTGGTCGCGCCGTTGATCGCTTTCCAGACCGGCGAATTTTTCTCGGTGCCGGAGAAGACCATCGTGACATTGAGTGTCGCCAGATCGCGCACCATGTCGGCGATGAGGCGCGCCGCACCTTCCGTCACCGCCGGCACCCGCCGCATGTCGATAATGAACAAAG
>DAIMKK010000526.1:0-2326 GCA_036721745.1 Pseudolabrys sp.
GCCGAAACGCATGCGCGCGAAGCTGCTGGTGTGCTTGATGACGCCGGGCTTCTCGATCACGGTGGCGATATAGGCGGCGCCGCCGACGGTCTGCTCGGCGCCCAGGATCGGCGACACGCGCTCGACGCTGGTGACGCCGTTCTGCAAGGTGATGACGCGCGTGGCAGGGCCGACCAGCGGGCGCGTCGCCTCGGCAGCGGCCTCGGTGTCCCACAGCTTGACTGCGAACAATACGATGTCGACCGGGCCGACGTTTCTGGGGTCGTCGGTGACGTTCACCTTCGGCAGGTGGACGTCGCCATGCACGCTCTCGATCTTGAGGCCGTTGCTCTTGATCGCCGCGAGATTGGCGCCGCGCGCGATGAAAAACACGTCGTGGCCCGCGGCCTGCATGCGTCCGCCGAAATATCCGCCGACCGCGCCCGCCGCCATTGCCGCTATCCGCATGCGATTGTTCCCTTTTATTATTGGGGTATAGCGTCCGGAGACGCGGCGCGCCAGCCGAGAGGCCGCCAGCCAACCGTGCTATTGTGGTCGTCTATTGTCACCCGGGAGGGATGCATGTCGGCGCGGCGATTGCTCATTATCATTCTAGCGTCTGGAATCCTGGCTGCGCTGTCGCGGACCGCGGCGACCGCGGCGGATCTGAAAATATTTGCCTCGCGTGCCGTCGCCACCGTCCTGGAGAAAATCGGTCCGGAGTTCGAGAAGAGCACCGGCAACAAGCTCAATGTGATCACCGGATTGAGCAGCGAATTTGCCGCGCGCATCAACGCCAATGAGGCCTTCGACATCATCGCGGTTCCGCCGGCGTTGCTGGATAACCTGATCAAGAGCGGCAAGGTGGTCGCCGACTCGAAGACGCTTCTGTTCCGCTCAGCGAACGGCGTTCTCGTGCGCGCCGGCGCGCCAAAACCGGACGTGAGCACGGTAGAGGCCTTCAAGCGGGCGGTGCTTCAGGCGAAATCGGTCACCTATCTTCCGGTGCCCGGTGTTCCCCAGTTGCTCGAACGGCTTGGGCTCAAGGATTCCGTCGCCGCTAAAGTCACGATTCCGAAGAGTGACACGTCTGCTGAAATGGTCGCCAAGGGCGAGGTGGAGTTGGCCATCGTCGCCATCACTCAGGGCTACACGGTGCCCGGGGTGGCGATTGCAGGACCTCTGCCTCCGGAAATACAGTTCTTTACGGTGTTCGGCGCTGCGGTCAATGCAAACTCGCAGGCGCCGGAAGCCGCCCGCGCGCTGATCAATTTCCTCAAGAGTCCGACAGCTATCCCGGTGATCAAAGAACAAGGGATGGAGCCGATCTGACCGCGCAAACGATTCAGGGCGTCAATCTGGGCAGACTGGTGCGGTCATGAGTCGTGCATTGATCATCGGCGGCTCGCTCGGCGGCTTGTTCGCCGGCCTGTTGCTGCGCCAGGCCGGCTGGGACGTGACGGTGTTCGAGCGCAGCACCGGCGACCTCGCCAGCCGCGGCGTCGGCATCGGCACGCATGTCGAAATGTTCGAGATCATGCGCCGGCTCGGCATCGCCGTCGACGAGTCGATCGGTGTCTCGTTCTCCTCGCGCTTTTGCTTCGGGCACGATGGCTCGGTGATCGCGCGGCTGCCGTTCGATAAAATTCTCACGTCCTGGACGCTGCTCTACCGGGCGCTGCGCCGCCAGCTGCCGGATGCTTGCTATCGGGCAGGCATGCAGCTCGAGGATATCGTTCAACAGGCCGGTGGCGTCACTGCGGTCTTTGCCGACGGCACAAAAGTGGCGGGCGACCTCCTGGTCGGCGCCGACGGCCTGCATTCCACCGTGCGGGCGCGCGCCTTCCCGGCGGCTCCCGCGCCGGTCTATGCCGGCTATGGGGGGATGGCGCGGCGTCATCGAGGAACTCGCGGTGCCGCAAGCCGTGCGCGTCGAGCTGTTTGAGTCCTACGCCTTCTTCCTGCCGCCGCGCGAGATGATGCTGTCCTATCTGCAGCCGGGCGCCGATGACGATCTCAGCCCGGGGCGGCGGCGCATGAACTGGCTCTGGTACCATCCGGTCAATGCGGCCGCGCTGCAGGATATGTCGGCCGACGCGACGGGCCGGCAGCACGCGGCCATCCCGCCGCCGCTCATCAGACCGGACGTTATCGCCGCGTTCCGCGCCGGTGCGTGCGCGCTGCTGCCGCCGCAATTCATCGCGCTGACCGAGGCGACGCCCACGCCGTTCTTCCAGCCGATTTTCGATCTGGAATCGCCGCGCATGGTCGCCGGGCGCGTGGCGCTGTTGGGCGATGCCGCCTTCGTCGCGCGGCCGCATGTCGGCGCCGGCGTCACCAAGGCGGC
>DAIMKK010000527.1:0-2316 GCA_036721745.1 Pseudolabrys sp.
CCTCGATGTATTTCTTGGCGTTGTCCCAGGCGCCGCCGCCCGAGGTCATCGAGATTGCGACGAACAATCCGGTGACGATGACGCCGAGCAACATGGCTCCGAGCGCCGAGAAGCCGGCCGACTTGCCGGCCGCCCCGCCGCCCGCGATCAGATAGATCGTGAAATAGACGAAGATCGGCGACAGCACCGGTAGCAGCGAGGGAATGATCATTTCTTTGATCGCGGCGCGGGTGAGCATGTCGACCGCGCGGCCGTAATCGGGCTTGCTGGTGCCCTTCATGATGCCGGGATTTTCTCGGAATTGCCGGCGCACTTCTTCGACGATCGCACTGGCGGCACGGCCGACCGCGGTCATGCCCATGGAGCCGAATAGATACGGCAGCAGGCCGCCGAACAAGAGACCGACCACCACGTAGGGATTGGTCAGCGCGAAGTCGAGCGTGACGCCCTGGAAGTACGGATGCGCGACGGCGTCCTTGCTGAAGAACAGCAGGTCCTGGTTATAGGCCGCGAACAGCACCAGCGCGCCGAGACCGGCCGAACCGATGGCGTAGCCTTTGGTGACCGCTTTGGTGGTGTTGCCGACCGCATCGAGCGCGTCGGTCGCCTTGCGCACTTCCTTCGGCAGCCCGGCCATTTCGGCAATGCCGCCGGCATTGTCGGTGACCGGACCGAAGGCGTCGAGCGCGACGATCATGCCGGCGAGCGCCAGCATGGTCGTCACCGCGATGGCGATGCCAAACAGGCCGGCCAGGCCGTAAGTGACCAGGATGCCGGCGATGATGACGATCGCGGGCAGCGCGGTCGATTCCATCGAGATGGCGAGGCCCTGGATCACGTTGGTGCCGTGGCCGGTGACGGAGGCCGCGGCGATCGACTGCACCGGGCGGTAGTCGGTGCCGGTATAGTATTCGGTGATCCAGATGATGAGTCCGGTGACCGCCAGGCCGACGATGCCGCAATAGAACAGCGTCGTGGTCGTGAAGCTCGCGCCACCGGCGGTGAGCGGCACGCCAAAGCCGACGAGCTGTTGGATGACGCCGGCGATGCCGACCAGCGACAGCACGCCGGTCGCGATCAGCCCCTTATAGAGCGCCCCCATGATCGACTGGCTGGCGCCGAGCCGCACGAAGAACGTGCCGAGGATCGAGGTGATGATGCAGACGCCGCCGATGGCGAGCGGCAGCGTCATCATCGTCATCAGATGCGGCGTATTCACGAAGAAGATCGCCGCCAGCACCATGGTGGCGACGATGGTCACCGCGTAGGTCTCGAACAAATCGGCGGCCATGCCGGCGCAGTCGCCGACATTGTCGCCCACGTTGTCGGCGATGGTCGCCGGATTGCGCGGATCGTCTTCCGGAATGCCGGCTTCCACTTTGCCGACCAGATCGCCGCCGCCGAGACGGGCGAAGATCGATATCAGCGAGGCGCCGAAGCCGAGCGCCACGATGGCGTCGATCACGGTGCGGTCGTTCGGCGCCTTGTGCAGCGTGCCGGTGAGGAAGCCGAAATAAAGCGTGACCCCGAGCAGTGCGAGCCCCGCCACCAGCATGCCGGTAATGGCGCCCGACTTGAAGGCGAGTTCCAGTCCGCCGGCCAATGACTTGGTGGCAGCCTGTGCCACGCGCACATTGGCGCGCACCGACACGTTCATGCCGATGAAGCCGGTGAGGCCCGAAAGCAGCGCGCCGACCAGGAAGCCGATGGCGACCAGCCAGCCGAGCGTGAAGCCGATGACGACAAAGATCACCGCGCCGACGACGGCGATGGCGGTGTATTGCCGCTTGAGATAGGCCTGCGCGCCTTCGCGCACGGCGGCGGAAATTTCCTGCATGCGCGCGCTGCCGGCGTCGGCGCCGAGCACCGAACCGGTGGCCCATATGCCGTAAACGATAGCGAGCACGCCACAGCCGACGATCACCCACAATGTGTTCATGGTGGCTTCAACCTCGATTGAAATGGCGCATGCAGGAAGAACGCTCCCGCCGGCGCCAGGAGCGTCGAGGATGGCCGCTATGGAGGGCGCTTCACCCCGACCGGAAAAGCGCGCGGATATAGCCAAAAAGGAGCGGGTAAAGCAACGCGCATTTCGGCCCGGATTGATCCTATCCCCGCTCGTCCCCGCGAAAGCGGGGACCCAGGAGCGGCAGGCAAGAAGCCAAGCACTGGATTCCCGCTTAGGCGGGAATGAGTGGGTTAATGTCTCACGCGTGCGGACGAGCAGAAGCGCCCGTATTCTTTGCGGCCCCGGGTAGGCCGTAGTCCTTTACCGCCGCCTCGAAAGAACCGAGGGCGCGCGGGACGCCAAGGGTC
>DAIMKK010000528.1:0-2314 GCA_036721745.1 Pseudolabrys sp.
CCCTTTGCCTGGACACGCCGACTTGCCATCGTCGACCGAGCCGCAGGTCAGTAAGCGCAAGGCGGGGCGCGTGTGGGCGCTGTCGCTGCGTTCGAGCGTGTCGGCGGCAATGGGCGCGGGACTTCGCATCAGAAATATCCCTCGCGCTTCTTCTTTTCCATCGATCCGGCCTCGTCGTGATCGATGACGCGGCCCTGCCGTTCCGAACTGGTCGAACCGCGCATTTCGGAGATGATCGCGTCGTGCGTACTGGCGTTCGAAGGGATAGCGCCGGTCAGCGGGTAGCAGCCCAGCGTACGGAAGCGCACGCTCGTCATCCGCGGCTTTTCGCCGGGCAGGAGCGGCAGGCGGTCATCGTCGACCATGATCAGCGTACCGTCGCGTTCCACCACCGGACGCTGCTTGGCGAAGTACAGGGGCACGACCGGAATGTTCTCCGCCCTGATGTATTCCCAAACATCGAGTTCGGTCCAATTGGACAACGGAAACACGCGCATGGATTCACCGGTCTTGATGCGAGTATTGAACAGCCGCCACAGCTCGGGCCGCTGATTGCGCGGGTCCCAGGTGTGGCTGGCGGAGCGGTGCGAGAAAATTCGCTCCTTGGCGCGGCTTTTTTCCTCGTCGCGCCGTGCCCCGCCGAAAGCAGCGTCGAAGCGCCATTTGTCCAGCGCCTGGCGCAAGCCTTCCGTTTTCATCACTTGGGTGTGGACCGAGGATCCCGAGGATATCGGCGAAATGCCCCGTGCAAGGCCTTCCTCGTTGACGTATACGAGCATGTCCATGCCCACACGGCGGGCAGTTTCGTCGCGAAACGCGATCATCTCACGAAATTTCCAAGTCGTATCCACATGCAGCAGTGGAAACGGCACCTTCCCCGGTTGGAATGCTTTTTGCGCGACGTGCAACAGCGCGCTCGAATCCTTGCCCATCGAATAGAGCATCACCGGATTGCGGAATTCGCTGACGACCTCGCGCACAATATAGATCGCCTCGGCTTCGAGCCGACGCAGGCGAATATTCTGGTGACGCCAATTCATCTGATCAATCCGAGCCCTTTGCCCGGTAGTGCTACTTCATTTCGATCAGTTGCGGGAGAAACTGTTATTTCAATTTTACAAGCGGTACGGAAAAATTAGCCTCTAAATCCTCACGACACTAGTGCGCGGCGCGTGGCATCGATGATGCAATCCTGCGTGGGAGCGTCGAGATAAGCATGCATCGGCAGACTGATGACTTCGGCTGCGAGCCGATCGCTCACGGCTACGCCGCCTTCGCCCACGGGGTATTGCTTGTAGGCCTGCTGCCGGTGCAAAGGGATCGGGTAGTAAACTGCGGTGGGGATGCCTTCGGCTTTGAGCGCGGCCGCCAGCCTATCGCGGCGGCCGCCGGCGACGCGAATGGTGTATTGCGCCCACACCGAGGTCGAACCGGGCGGCACCTTGGGGACAATCACTATGTCGCCCAGCGCTTCGGAATAATGGCGGGCAATGCGGTTGCGCGCCTCGATCTCGTCGGGAAATATCTTCAGCTTCTCGATCAGGATCGCCGCCTGCATAGTGTCGAGGCGAGAGGCGAGACCGATACGGACATTATCATAGCGATCAGTGCCCTGCCCGTGCATGCGCAGACTGCGCAAGGCATCGGCCATTGCGTCGTCGTCGGTCATCACCGCGCCGCCGTCGCCATAGCAGCCAAGGGGCTTGGCCGGAAAGAAACTGGTCGCGGTGGCATGGCCGAAGGTACCGAGCCGGCGGTTATTGAATGTCGCGCCGAATGCTTGCGCGGCATCATCGAGAATAAACAGGCCTTCCGCTTTGGCAGCCGCGGCGATCGCAGTATGGTCGGCCGCCAAACCGAACAAATCGACCGGGATGACCGCCTTCGGCGTGAGCCCAGCGCTTCTTGCCGCCGCAATAGCGCCTGCGATTCTGTTCGCGTCGATATTGAAGGTAGCGGCGTCGACATCGACGAAAACCGGCGTCGCGCCCACCAGCGCCGCCACTTCGGCGGTCGCGCAAAACGTGAATGCTGGACAGATCACTGCGTCGCCCGGCCCGATACCCATGGCCCGCAATGCCAGCACCAGCGCGTCGGTGCCGCTGGCGCAGGTCACGGCGTGGCGCGCGCCGCAAAATGCCGCGAGCTCGGCCTCGAACGTCCGCACTTCAGGGCCAAGGATGAATTGGCAGTGGCCGAGCACGCTCGCAACGGCGGCATCGATGGCGCCGCCGAGCCGGCGTCGCTGTGCGGCTACATCGATGAACGGAATCATGGGCGGGTTGGGACGCTGGTTCATACTCGGTCCAAGCAG
>DAIMKK010000529.1:0-2313 GCA_036721745.1 Pseudolabrys sp.
CCGAGCGCCAACGTGCGGCGGCGGCAGCCCAATCGGCAAAGCCTTTCGGGAGCAGCGCTTCGAGCTTCGTCCGGATCGCCTGCGCGAAGACCGGCGCGGCGCCGTCAGTGGAAATCCCGATCACCAAGGGAGAACGGTTGACGATGGCCCCGAAGGCGAAATCGCAGAAGGCCGGCTTGTCGATCACATTGACCGGAACGCCCAAGGCGCGCGCCGCGGCGGCGAAGGAGGCGGCGCTCTCGTCGTCTTCGAAGGCGCCAATCGCCACCGCCGCGCCGCGCAAGTCGTCCCGCGCCCACGCGCGCCGGTTCACAATAATCTCGCCGCGCGGCGGATCGCTGGCGACCTGCAGCAGTTCATCGGACGGCGCGTCGGCGTAAACTTCCACGCGCGCGCCGGCTGCCGATAACAGTTCCGCCTTCCAGGCCGCAGCTGAGCTACCGCCGGCCAACACCGCGCGCTTGCCGTCGAGCGCAAGGAACACCGGTAACCGCGCCAGCGGCTCCATTTTCCCTGAGCGTGTTTCCGAAGGCTTGCGTATGATGTCCACGGCTTCGATCCTTTTTAGTGGCGCATGGCCTTATCCGAAAGCCGGTATCCACATTTCGGGGCCATGCGCTAATACACATCCGCTTGATAGCGGTCGCTCTTCTTCAACTCGGCGACGTAGCGCGCGGCGTCTTCCGGGCTGCGTTTGCCATGCTCGGCAACGACATCGACGAGCGCGCGTTCGACGTCTTTCGCCATGCGCAAGGCATCGCCGCAAACATAGATATGCGCGCCGCGTTCGAGCCAGACCCAGAGGTCGCGGCCGTCGTCACGCATACGGTGCTGCACGTAAATCTTTTCCTTGCCGTCGCGCGACCAGGCGAGCGTCAGCCGGGTGAGCAGGCCGCTCTTGCGCATCTCCTTGAGTTCATCCTCGTAGAAGAAGTCGTAATCGCTGCGCTGGTGACCGAAATAAAGCCAGTTGGGGCCGGGCGCCTTGGTTGCCTGCCGCTCCTGCAAAAAGGCGCGAAATGGCGCGAGCCCTGTGCCCGGACCGATCATGATGATCGGCTTTGTGGGATCGGCCGGCAGCGCGAAGTGCTGCGCCTTCTGCACATAGACTCTGATTTTGTCGCCGGGCGAAACGCGGCCCGCCAGGAAGGTGGAGGCGACGCCCAGACGCGTGCGCTTCTCAACCTGGTAACGCACCGCATCGACGGTGAGCGCGACACGGCCGGGATTGAGTTTCAGCGACGAGGAGATCGAATAGACGCGCGGCTGCAGGGCGTCGAGCGACTCGATGAAGGCTTCCGGGTCGGGCCTAATACCGGGAAACTTCTGCAACGCCGCCAGCACGTCGAGTGTCGCCGCATCGCCGTCGGGGTCTTGTCCCGCCGCCAGCGCCTGGGCTTTCTTCTTCCGGTCGCCGCCGGTGAGATAAGAAATTAGCTGGAAAAGCATGTCCGGCGCAGGCGACAGCGAGACGCCGTCGGTCAGCGCCTCGCGCAAGGTCCGTCCGCCGATCGGGAAATCCGGCGGCGCATCGAGCGCGACGAGCACTGCTTCGACCAGCACGGCATCGTTGGCCGGATAGATACCGAATGAATCGCCGACCACGTAGTCGAGCCCGCATTCGGCAAGATCGAACTCGATATGCCAGGTTTCCTTTTGCGAGCCCGGCTTGTTCAGGCGCCGGCGCGAGAGGAAGGTCGCGTAAACTGGATTGTCGCGCGAGCGGCCGGCTGCGGCCAGCGCTGCTGCCGCCGGCGCGGCCTCGGCCATCGCCGCCGGCTGCGCCATGCCAAGCTCGGCATAAAGATTCTTGAGCATGCGGGCGGTGTCCTTGCCGCCCGGCACGCACAAATTCAGCCGCTCTTCCTTCTTCGTAAACAGCGCCTCGGCGTAGTCCTTGCAGTTATAGCCGCACTGGCTGCAATCCTGCTGCGCCATCGCAGCCATCATGCGGCGCGGTAGCGGCTTGCCCTCGGCGAGCTTCATGCGGTCGGGCAACGGCATGGCGGGATCATGCCAGGGCGCGCTGTCGTCGGCTTCCGCGGGCGTGCCGCCATCGAGCAGGCCCGGCAACAACTTGGCCGCCTGTGCGTCGGACAGCGGCGTCACGCTCTCTTCCAGCGAGATCATGCCGGCGAACAGGCCGTTCAGCCATGTGCGCTGCTCGGGCGAAAACGGCGCGGATTCCGGGATCAGCGATGGGATGGGCGGGCGCGGCGCGATGCTCATTCCACCGCCTCCAATTCGACCATGGCCTTGAGCGCGTCGATTTCATGCCGGCGCGCAAAGGCGATGAAGGTCTCCTCGCGCGAT
>DAIMKK010000530.1:0-2310 GCA_036721745.1 Pseudolabrys sp.
GATTTTGCGGTCTTTCGCTTCGAGCTGACTGACCTTCACCCCCAGCATGGGCGCCGCGGTTTCAAATAAAATCGCCTTGGCCGCTTCGGCGGCGAGCCAGATGGCATTGCCGGTGACATAAGTCGTGCGGCTGGCAATGGCGCCGGTATCCATCGGGGTCGTGTCGGTATCGGCGGAGACGACGTGCACGTCGTCGGTGGCGATGCCGAGCGCCTCGGCCGCGATCTGGCCGAGCACCGTGAGCGAGCCTTGGCCGGTTTCGACCGTGCCGGTGAGCACCGTGGCGGTGCCGTCCTCATTGACCTTCACCGTCGCCGCGCTCGGATTGGCGTCGACGGTGAAACCGATCGGATACCACATGCAAGCGATGCCGCGGCCGCGCTGTTTCATGAGCGCGGCTCCCAGCCGAAGCGCTCGGCCGCCTTGCGCAGCGTTTCCTTGACGACCACGCTGTGCAGCACCTGACCGGTCGGGCTCGGCGACCCTTCGTCGAAGGCATTGAGCAGACGAATTTCCAGCGGATCGATATTGAGCGCCTTGGCGATGTCGTCCATTTGCGACTCGTAAGCAAAGCACACCTGCGGCGCGCCAAAGCCGCGCATGGCTCCGGTCATGGTCTTGTTGGTGTAGACGACGAAGGCCTCCGCCACCACGTTGTCGATCTTGTAGGGACCGGGCGACAGGATGCAGGCTTTGCCGAGCGTGGTCGCGCTCCATGAGCAATAGGCGCCGCCGTCGAGTACCAGCCTGATTTGGCGCGCCAGGATGCGGCCTTCCTTGGACACGCCGGTCTTGTAATCCATGATGATCGGATGACGTGTCGTGGTCGCGGTAAATTCTTCGCCACGGGTGAACACGCCCTTCACCGGCCGGCCGGTCTTCTTCGACAAAAGCGCCAGCGCCGGTTCCTGCGAAATTTCGTTCTTGCCGCCGAAATTGCCGCCTACGATGGTGGCAACGATGCGGATGCGGCTCATCGGCAGCTTCAGGGTCCGCGCGATGTCGGCCCGCGCGAGCGTAATGCGCCCGATGGTCGCGTAAATGGTGAGCCGGCCGTTGGCATCCCAGTCGGCGATGGCCGCGTGCGGCTCGAGCGACACGTGCTCGATCATTTGCGTGCTGAAGCGGTTCTCGAAGATACGGTAGGACTCGGCAAATCCCTTCTCGATGTCGCCTTTGCGGACTACCTTGGTCGCATAAATGTTGCTGTTGGGCGCGTGGACCTTGGGGCTATCCTCGCGCATGGCCGCGACCGGATCGAGCACGGCCGGCAACGGCTCGTATTCGACCACGATCTTTTCCAACGCCTCGTTGGCAATCTGTTCGGTGACGGCCGCCACCGCGGCAACGCCGTCGCCGGCATGGCGGACGAACGGATCGGCGAGCACCGGCTGGTCTTGAAACGTCGGCCCAAAGGAATTGGTGGGAATTTCTTTGCCCGTGAGCACCGCCATCACGCCGGGCATGGCCTCGGCCGCGCTGGTGTCAATGTGCTTGATGCGGGCCGACGCAATGCCGGCGCGCTTGATGCGCGCGTAGAGCATGCCGGGGAAGCTGAGATCGTCGATGTATTTGGTCTGCCCGAGGCCGTGCAGGCGGCCGTCCGGCCGCGTCGCGCGCTGGCCGACGGCACGGGTCTGCTGGCGGGCGTCCGGCGTCAGCGGCTCGATCGGAAAAGGCTCGCGCGGCACCTGCACCGGCAGCCGCAGCTCGACGTCGGACAGCGGCTCGGCGATGTCCAGTCTATCGCGTTCCAGAACTCGGCTGTGTTCGTTCATGGCGTCGCCACCTCGGTTCGCGCGTGGGTGAGCTGGGTGCGGGAATCCTCACGCATCAAGCGGGCCGCGTCCTGCACCGCCTCGATCATCTTGGTGTAGCCGGTGCAGCGGCAGAGATTGCCCGAAAGCGCATCGCGGATCTCCTGCGTCGACGGGTTGAGATTCTCGTCGAGCAGAGCTTTGGCGGACATCAGAACGCCGGGGCCGCAAAAACCGCACTGCAGCGCGCCGCTGTTCTCGAAGGTCTTTTGGATCGTGTGCAGGTGATCCCGGCTGGCAAGGCCCTCGATGGTGAGCACCTGGCGGCCGTCGGCTTGGCCGGCGAGCATCAAGCACGAATTGACCGCCTGGCCGTCGACGATCACGGTGCAGGCGCCGCAGTCGCCGACGTCGCAGCCGAGCTTGGCGCCGGTGAGATTGAAATTGTCACGCAACAGCTGGAGCAGCGTCGTTTCGGGCGGCACCGAAGCGCTGCGGGTCTGGCCGTTGACGGTCATCGTTACGTCGGTCACGCCACGAGCTCCTTTTGCTT
>DAIMKK010000531.1:0-2305 GCA_036721745.1 Pseudolabrys sp.
TGTGATAGAGCGGGCTGTTGCGCGGCACGTTGAGGAGCGCAACGGGCGCGACGTATGCGCTCACATCCTGATCGGCGACGAAGCGCGCGGGGTCGAATCGCCCTTGGACGAGTGGCACGGCGCCCATCGTCACCGCGGTCTCGACCATCTTGCGCAGTCCGTCCGCCGTCGCGCGGTTGATGAGCGGGCCGAAATCGAGCTCGGGCAGCGGATCGTCAGGTGACTCGACCGCGACGGGATTGCCGATGCGAATCTCGTTCGCGGCGCCGAGGTATGCCTCGAGAAACTGCGGAAAGAGGCGGCGCTCAACGACAAAGCGCGCGTACGCGGTGCAGCGCTGCTTGCCGTAGTCGTATCCTTTCCTGATATGCCCCGCGAGCTTCGGCCAGTCGGAAAAATTCCACACGCCGTACGCGTTGACGCCTTCCATCTCGAGCATGTGCCGCTTCTCGGTGTCAACGAGCGATGCCGCCACCGCGCGGCCACCCGAGCGGCCGCCCACGAAGGCCAGACAATCCACCTCGGCGCCGCGCACGAGCGCGGGACCTAGATCGCCGCCTGCGCCGCTGAGCAGCGTCACGGGCAGTCCCGCGCGGCGCGCGAGCGCGAAGCCTAATGTCAGGGCGACAACTCCCCCGTCGGTGGGCGTCTTCGCGATGGCGGCATTCCCCGCGAGCACCTGCACGAGCACTGAATGCATCAGCACGGAGTAAGGATAGTTCCACGATGCGATGTTCGAGACGACGCCAAGCGGTTTTCGGCCTTCGATCATTCGCTCGATCTCGGAGAGATACCACTCGACCCCGCCGATGCACCGATCGACGTCCGTCTCCGATTGCGCGAGCGGCTTGCCGATCTCCCAGATGAGCAGGCGCGCGAGCAGATCGCGGTGTGAGTGAAGCAGGGCGACGCACGCGGCTACGCGCGCGCGGCGGCGGTCGAGATCGACCTTGGCCCACGTCTTCGCTTCGGCCGACGCGGCGCGGACCGCGGCGTACGCGGTGTCGAGATCCACCATCGGCAGCTGCGCCAACTCGCGACCATCCACTGGCGAAATAGCCGAACGGGCGCGGCCGGGATGCCCCCACTCACCGCCGATCAGATTCAGCGGCCCGTCGTCGCCGGCGAACGCTTCCGGCGCCACTTCACGTGCGCGCTTGAGGATCGTCGGCCAGTCTGCATGAACGGCAACGTGCATGTGACATCACGCGGTTGGAGGATCGTACGTTCACATGCCAGCGCGATCCTCTCTCCAGCGACCACGCTTGATGCGCCCACGCCGTGCCAGCACGCGCAGGTTGCCGCCGAGACGGTTCCCCCGGAATGCTACCGCTCCCGCCTGGCGGCGGCTAGGCTTTTTTGCATGGCCAGGAGCAGTCGAACGAATGCGCTTAGCCGTCGAGCACCATGCGCACCTTCCGCGCTAGCCCATCGACGGCGAATGGCTTTTGCAAAAATTCGTCGCTATCTCCAAAGCTTCCGGCCCGCTGCTTGACTCCAATACAGTATAGCCATGTCCGCGTAATATCCTGGTGGTGACTCGACGAACCGAGTCCTCATCTTCCACCACCAAAACAGTCTCCGTCCCGCGGAACCCCCCACGCTGGTACGAAGGTCTATGACTTCGACCGGTTGATCAATACGCGGCAGATAGATCTTAAAGGTTGTACCTCTCTCCGGCTCGCTGTAAGCCCAGACGTGCCCCCCGGCTCTGCTTCACGCATCACGTGCATTGACGGCCAAATTCATGATTACCTGCTCGATAGCTTGGGGCACAGGGGGGGCCGTGCGACCGGATCCGCCACGGGCTGGGACTTATGTCGTCGTCAGAGCGCCCGCGCCATGACGTGGTCCTCGTCCACACGCTCGCCAAAATAGAACGGCTTCCTGCCGACAATCTCGAATCCCAGTCGGCGATAGAATCCGATCGCCCACGACGCCTGTGACCAGACCTGGAGCCAGATCACGTCCGCGCCCGCTTGCTTCGCCACATCGCAGCAGTGATTCATGAGCGCAGCGCCAACGCCGCGCCTCTGGAACGCGCCGTCCACATAGAAGCGCACGATCTCGAATGCACTGCGCCCATCGACTCCTGTCTGGAATTCTTCCGTCGCGCAGAGGTGCGCGTAGCCGATCGGCGCTCTGCCTGAGCCTTCCGCAACGAAAACGGCGCTGCCTTCGCCTTCTATGGCGTCGGCAATGACCTCGACCGAATACGCACGGGCGAGATATCGACTCAGCTCCGGCTCGGGGTGCGTCGGCCCGTATGCTTGTACGAACAGCCGCGCGCCAAGGGATGCGATCG
>DAIMKK010000532.1:0-2299 GCA_036721745.1 Pseudolabrys sp.
CGGCAGGATCGGCGGCATCGGCGCGACGTTCGGCTCCGCCGTCGGCACCGCGATTGAATCGATTTTCTCGGTCTGCGAGCCGCGGCGCATAAACAGATTATAGATCAGCCATTGCGCGCGGTGCCGCCTGCCGCGCAGCGGGAAGCGGCCGGCGATCGAGGATTTGGAATAGAAATTATTGTAGGCGCGGCTTTGTCCGATGCGCAACTCGTCGCCCGACATTTGCGCCGGGCGGTAGACAACATGGCCCTGGTCGTACATCGTCCAGTCGAAGGAAACGATCCGGTTCTCCTTCTTCATCTCGTACCAAGTGAGCGTGCCGGGATAGGGCGTTAGCGTCGAATAGGCGCAGGCGTCGTAGTTGGCGGCGATGTTGAAATCGACGGTTTCGTCGAACACGGACGTGTCGTCGCCGTCGAAACCGAACATGAACAGGCCGAACACCATGATGCCGTAAGTGTGCACCTTCTCGACCAAAGCGGCGAAGGTCTCCGGCCGGTTGACGTGTTTGTGCACGCTCTTGAGCGTCGCGCGCGAAATCGATTCAAAGCCGATGCTCAGCAAGGTGCAGCCGCTTTCGGCCGCGAGTTCGAGCATGCGGTCGTCCTGCGCGAGCTTCGAGGTGACGCCGGCCTGCCATTGGATGCCGCGGCCCTTCAAGGCGCGCATCACTTCCTTCGGCCGCTCGGGCGTGCCGAAAAAGTCGGCGTCATTGATCGAGATCACGCGTGATCCGCAGTTCTCCATCTCGTTGATTACTTCGTCGACCGGCCGGTAGCGGAACTTGAGGCCGTTCATCAGCGGCTCGGCGCAGAACGTGCAGCCTTGATGGCAGCCGCGCGAGGTCTGCACGAAAGTCTTGTTCACGTAGCGGTGTTTCTTGAGCAGGTCGTAGCGCGGCATCGGCACGCCGACCATCGGATGCAAGGTGTCGGACTTGTAGGTCCCGCGCATCGAACCTTGCTTGAGATCGTCGAGCAGTTTGTCGATCACCAACTCGACTTCGCCGATCACGACGGCGTCGGCATGCTTGAGCGCCTCCTGCGGCATGAAGCTCGGATGCACGCCGCCCATGACGACTGGCACGCCCTTGGCGCGGAAGCGGTCGGCGATTTCGTAGCCGCGGTTGACGTAACTCGTCATCGCGGAAATCCCGACTAGGTCCGCCTTCAAATCGAAGTCGATCGTTTCGATATTCTCGTCGGTCAGGACCACTTCGTATTGGTCGCGCGGAATAACGGCGGCGACGGCAAGCAGTCCCGCGAGGGGAGAATAAAGCGCCCGGTTCAAGTAAAGCGGGCGAGTGGTGAGCGAATCCGTCTTTGGATTGATGAGGTGGATGACGCGCGAGCGCATCAAAATGTCCTCCGACATGGCCCCAGCAACGGACCCAATGATATCACGATGCAGAAAGTTCCGCTGCCCCCGGCAAATATTTCGTCTTATTGCGGCTCGGGTCTCGATCCAGGGGCAGATAACCCCCTAAACTGGCGGGTAGAAAGCCCGACGGCGGCTTCCTAACGGGCTTGCTGCGGGCTATCCATGGGCCCGTATGGTGCTTGTCGCGCTCGCGTTGGGAAGCCTGGAATGCCGCTTCATCTCATCAAGCTCTGCGTCGGCTGCGACTCGGTCGCCGACCTGGAAGACTGGATCAAGCAGAAACTCAAAGAGAAGAAACGGCGCGGGCAAAAGCCCGAACACATCCACACCACCCGTATGGTGCCCAAGCGCGCCGAGGAATTGACCGACGGCGGCTCGCTTTATTGGGTGATCCGCGGCCAAATCACCTGCCGCGAACGCATTCTCGACATCCGCCCGTTTACCGACAAAGACGGCATCGGCCGCTGCCGCGTGGTGCTCGACGGCAAATGCGTGCTGGTCGAACCACGCCCGCGCTCGGCCTTCCAGGGCTGGCGCTACCTCGAGGCCAAAGACGCCCCGCGCGACCTGTCGCGCGCGGCACCCGGCGCCGCCAAGATGCCCGAGCAGATGCGGCGCGAACTGCGCGAGTTGGGGCTGTTGTAGCCGCCGAAAAATACTTATCCCCGCTCTACGAACCGCAATTATATTTAGCCCGCCTTGCTCGGCTGCTGGCGTCATCTCGAGTGACGCTGCGATAGCGGGGCAGGGCGTGGCGCCCGACAATGGCGCCGCTGGATGGAGCGCCCGGGGGGCGCCGGGCCCTCGCGCCAGAGGGCTCGCGCGTCTCGCCAGACGCGCGGCGGGTTTCGCCAAACCCGCCTAAGGGGGCTTCGCCAGCCCTCTGGCGCCCGCCCGGCGCTCCATTCCCCCTTTGGGG
>DAIMKK010000533.1:0-2291 GCA_036721745.1 Pseudolabrys sp.
GTGCGGTAAATGCGGCCCTCGACCTCCGAGGGCTGATAGGTCTTATCGATCATTGCGGTTTGTCTTGCTCATGTGGCGGGCATTTTATTTGCGCATGATCTTGTCCGAAAACCGGTTCCCACTTTTCGGGATCATGCGCTACAAACCCCGCCACGCCACCGAGTGTCAACTTTGCCGGTAACCCAAGCCCAAACGAGCGGCAGCGCCACCCGCGCCATCGCGCTTCTGGCCATCGCCGCCTTTGCCGCCCAGGCCATGGTGCGGGTGACCGATTCGCTGCTGCCGCAGATTGCCGCCGATCTCGACGTCAGCGTCGGCGCCGCCTCGATCGTGGTCACCGTCTACCTGCTGGCGCACGGTTCGGTGCAACTGGTGATCGGCCCGATCGCCGACCGGGTTGGCAAATATCTCTGCATGGCGATCGCCGCCGCGGTGGCCACTGTCATGGTAGCGCTGTGCGGACTGGCGCCCTCGCTGCCGCTGTTGGTGGCCGCGCGTTTGGGCAGCGGGCTCGCCACCGGCTGGATCATTCCGCTCGCGCTCGCTTTCGTCGGCGACGTCATTCCCTACGAGCGGCGCCAGCAGGTGCTCGGCCGCTTCCTATCCGGGCAGATCCTCGGCCAACTGTTCGGCCAGGCCGCCGGCGGCGTGCTCGGCGATTATTTCGGTTGGCGCACCGTGTTCTTCCTGCTTGCCGGCATGCTCGCCATCGCCACCTGCGGGCTGTTCTACGAGCTGTGGCGCAATCCGATCACGCATGCGAGGGCGGCGCCCGCGCAACCCCGGCGCGCCTTCATCGCCGACTATGCCGCCGTGCTGCGCTCGCCTTGGGCGCGCACCATCATCGCGGTGGCCTTCGTCGAATTCGGACTGATGTTCGGCGCCTTCACCTATGTCGGCGCCGATCTGCATTTGCGCTTTGGCGTCAGCTTCACGCTGGTCGGCCTGTTCGTCGGCACCTTCGCGATCGGCGGCCTGATCTACAGCCTGTCGGTGCATCGACTGGTGCAGCGCTTAGGCCAGATCGGGCTTGCCGCGCTGGGCGGCGCGCTGCTGGCGGGGTCCTTCGTTACGCTCGCCTTCGAACCGACCGCCTTTCTCGCGCCGCTCGCCATCACCGCGATCGGGCTTGGCTTCTACATGATGCACAATACGCTGCAGACCAACGCCACCCAGATGACGCCGGAAGCGCGCGGCACCGCGGTCTCGCTGTTCTCCGCCTCGCTTTATCTCGGACAGACCGCGGGGGTCGCCGCCGGCGGCCTGATCTTCGACCGCTTCACCGCGGTGCCGCTGTTTCTGGCCGCGGCGGCCGTGCTGCTGGCGCTCGCGCTGTGGTTCGCACGCCAGCTCAAGCGCCGGCGGGCGCTGACGACCTGAGGATTGTCTTCAAAAGTTAGGGGCGGCCGCGCGAGACGCGCTCAATCTCCGCCCGCACGATGCGATCGACCACGCCGGGCAGGTTGTCGTCGAGCCACGACTTGAGCAGCGGACGCAGCATTTCCTTCACCAGGTCCTCGAGGGTGCGCGCGTTCTGGCCGATCACGGTATGCGCCAGCGTATTGAACGCGCTGTCCACCGCCGCCACGGTCGAAGCCGAGATCAGTGCGCGGTCGGGCTCCGGCGGTGGAGCGGCGACTGGTGGTGGAGCTGCAGCCGGCCGGGGTGGCGCGGGCGGCAGGGTTGGCGGGACTGGCCGGCGCGGCTCCTCGATAATGCGCACCGCCGGCTCGGCCGGCGGGTCGGGCGCGCGGTCGGTGAATATGACATCGGAGGCAGCGTCGATGGTGCGGAAGGTCGGCGCTGGGCCGGCGTCCACGGCGGGCGCTGGAGCCGCCATCGCCTCGGTCAAATCGAGCACGTCGGACCCCGGCGCGGCGGCCGGCGGATCGAGATTGGCCAGCATGGCGTCGATGTCGTCTTGGCTATTGCCGATGGCCGCTAGCGGCGGCGGCTGGCTCGGCGCGGCGGCGACCGGTTCAGGCGGCTTTGCCGTCTTACTGGCGTCGTCATCGGCAATTATGCGCCGGATAGAGGCCAGGATTTCCTCCATCGAGGGCTCTTGGACCTTTGCCGTTTGGCTCATACCTGCAATCCCGACCGCAACTTTCGCACCCCTGCCCGTCGATACGCCCGTGCGGCGTCGGCATGAGCGAATCGCCGATTGTGTCTCATTTATACGCTAGCGGCATCCAGGTGTAGCAGGCAGAAATTCGGCTGATCGCAATGACCTGTGGACACAGGCGCCTATGGCGGCTCGGTCCCGGCCGGGATCGAGACTTAGCGTCCGT
>DAIMKK010000534.1:0-2266 GCA_036721745.1 Pseudolabrys sp.
ATCTTATCCGAAAACCGGTTCCCACTTTTCGGGATCACGCGCTTAGCTGATGATTTCGTTCTCCGAAAAGAACTGCGCGATCTCGCGCGCCGCGGTGTCGGGGGCGTCGGAACCGTGCACGGAATTTTTCTTGATCGACTGCGCGTGCACCTTGCGGATGGTGCCGGGCGCGGCCTTGGCCGGGTCGGTGGCGCCCATGAGCTCGCGGTACTTCGCGATGGCGTTGTCGCCTTCGAGCACTTGCACGACCACCGGCCCCGACACCATGAAATCCACCAGCTCGCCGAAGAACGGCCGCGCCTTATGCACGGCGTAGAATGTCCGCGCTTGCGGCAACGAAATTCGCAGGCGCTTCTGCGCGACGATGCGCAGGCCCGCGGCCTCGATCATGGCGTTGATGGCGCCGGTCAGGTTGCGCGCGGTCGCATCGGGTTTGATGATGGAAAAGGTGCGCTCAAGCGCCATCGGGTCATCCTTCACTGAGATTGATTGGAGAGTTTAGCGGCTTTGATTGGCGTAACTTGGTTGCGCGGCTTATACCGGGGAGCGTTTCGCGCGGCAAGTTCGCCGGAGGAGCCAGATATGAAAGCCCGTTACCGGATGTTCGCCGGCTATAACGCCTGGTGCAACGAGCGGCTCTATGCGGCCGCCGCCAAGCTCACGGAAGCCGACTATCACGCCGACCGCGGCGCCATCTTCAAGTCGATGCACGGCACGCTCAATCATTTGCTGGTCGGCGACCGCATCTGGATGCAGCGCTTCACCGGGACGGGCGAACTGCCGAAGAGCCTCGATGCCATCCTGTACGACAATTTCCCTGCCTTGCGCGCGGCACGCCGCAACGAGGACGCCGCAATCAGCCGCTACGTCGGCTCCTTGAGCGACGACGATCTCGCCGGCAAAATCCGCTACCGCACCTTGAGCAACCCGGCCGATATCGAGCAGGTGCTCTCCCCTGCGCTCGACCATTTCTTCAATCACCAGACCCACCACCGCGGCCAGGCGCACGCTTTGCTCTCGTCGGTCATCGGCAACGACGCGACGCCGAGCTTCGACCTGATCATCTACCAGCGCGAGACCGGGCAAGGTGGTTTACGCAAATTGAGCTGAGGGGTTGCGTCGCGCGCCGCGCTCGTCCAAAAGGCGCGCATGCTTGTCATCGACGACCTCACCATCCGTATCGCCGGCCGCGCGCTGCTTGACGGCGCCTCCGCCCGCATCATCCCGGGCGCCCGCGTCGGCCTGGTCGGCCGCAACGGCTCCGGCAAGACCACGCTGTTCAACGTGATCGCGGGCGATATGTCGTCCGAGCACGGTTCCATCGAAATGCCGCCGCGCTGGCGCATCGGGCGGCTGGCGCAGGAAGCGCCGAACGGGCCGGAGAGCTTGCTCGAGGTCGTGCTGAAGGCGGATCGCGAACGCAGCGCCCTGCTGAGCGAAGCCGAAACCGCGCACGATCCCCATCGCATCGCCGAAATCCAGACCCGGCTCGCCGATATGGGCGCACACGCCGCGCCCGCGCGGGCGGCCTCGATCCTGTCGGGCCTGGGCTTTTCGAACGCCGACCAGGCGCGCCCATGCTCGGAGTTTTCCGGCGGCTGGCGCATGCGAGTCGCGCTCGCCGCCACTTTGTTCGCCGAGCCCGATCTGCTGATGCTGGACGAGCCGACCAATTATCTCGATCTCGAAGGCACGCTCTGGCTGCAGGACCATCTGGCGCGCTACCCGCACACCATGATGATCATCAGCCACGATCGCGACCTCTTGGACAACGCCGTCGACCAAATCCTGTCGTTGGAAGCCCATAAGCTTACTTTGTACCGCGGCGGCTATTCCGAATTCGAACGCTTGCGCAGCGAGCGCATGGTGCTCGACCAGAAGCTGATCAAGAAGCAGGATGCGCAGCGCAAGCATCTGCAGGCTTTCGTCGACCGCTTCCGCGCCAAGGCCAGCAAGGCGCGGCAGGCGCAATCGCGCATCAAGATGCTGGCCAAGATGCAGCCGATCAACGCGCTGGTGACCGACGAAGTGCGCCCGATTCACTTTCCGGAGCCGGAGAAACTTTTGTCGCCGCCGATCATCGCCACCGACGACGTCGCGGTCGGCTACGAGCCCGGCCATCCGATTTTGAGGGATATGTCGCTGCGCATCGACAATGACGACCGCATCGCGCTGCTCGGCTCCAACGGCAACGGCAAATCGACGCTGGTAAAACTGCTGGCGGGCCGCTTGGCGCCCGAGCACGGCACCGTCACGCGCGCGGCGA
>DAIMKK010000535.1:0-2260 GCA_036721745.1 Pseudolabrys sp.
GGTTTGATCGGATTGAGACATTATGCAGCACGTCGTGATCGTCATCCATCTGATGCTGGTGCTCGCCTTGATCGGCGTTGTGCTGCTGCAAAAATCGGAAGGCGGCGGGCTCGGCATCGGCTCGACCGGTGGTTTCATGACCAGCCGCGGCACCGCCAACGTGCTCACCCGCGCCACCGCGGTCCTCGCCGGACTATTTTTCGCGACCAGCCTCATACTGTCGATCCTGGCCGGCCTGAACCGCAAGCCGACCTCAATTCTGCAAGGCGGGCGACCCGCACCGACCGCGCCCGGGCCCAATGCGCCGCTGAGCCCGAGCGGGATCCTGAAAGATTTGCCGGCTGCGCCGCCGGCCGCCCCTGCGACGCCGTCGGGACCGCAGGTGCCGCAATCGAAATAAAGAGCTGATGAAGGGCCGGGAAACCGGCCCTTCCGCGTTAGGGCCGAGGATTGAATAAAGGGCTGCAATCACTTTCGGACGGAAAATGAAAAAATCGGTGCAAGTTATTTTGACACTTGAGTTTTTTCGAATTGCACACAGGTGCAGGACGGCTCTGAGATTTTCGCGCTCGTCGAATCGATTCGGCGGGATTACAGGTTAGGCCCCATGGCGCGGTACATTTTCATCACCGGCGGCGTGGTCTCCTCTCTGGGTAAGGGTCTCGCATCCGCCGCGCTCGGCGCGCTACTGCAAGCGCGCGGCTACAAGGTGCGCCTGCGCAAGCTCGATCCCTATCTCAATGTCGATCCCGGCACGATGTCGCCATATCAACACGGCGAAGTCTTCGTTACCGACGATGGCGCCGAGACCGATCTCGACCTCGGCCATTACGAGCGATTCACCGGACGTCCTGCGACCAAGCAGGACAACATCACGACCGGCCGCATCTATCAGGATATCCTCACCAAGGAGCGGCGCGGCGACTATCTCGGCGCCACCATCCAGGTCATCCCGCACGTCACCAACGCCATCAAGGATTTCGTCCGCGAGGGCAATGACGGCTTCGATTTCGTGCTGTGCGAGATCGGCGGCACCGTGGGCGACATCGAAGGTCTGCCATATTTCGAGGCGATCCGGCAGTTGGGCAATGATCTGCCGCGCCACCATGCGGTCTATATCCACCTCACACTGCTGCCGTTCATCCCGAGCGCGGGCGAATTGAAGACCAAACCCACGCAGCATTCGGTCAAGGAATTGCGCTCGATCGGCATCCAGCCCGACATTTTGCTTTGCCGTACCGACCGTCCGATCCCGGAAGGCGAACGGCGAAAGCTCGCGCTGTTCTGCAACGTACGAGAAAACGCGGTGATCGAGGCGCGCGACGTCGACAATATCTATGCCGTGCCGGAAGCTTATTCGGCGCAAGGGTTAGACAGCCAGGTGCTCGAGGCGTTTGGCATCGAGCCGGGGCAAACGCCCGAGCTCGACCGCTGGCGGCTGATCAACGAACGCATCCGCAATCCGGAAGGCAACGTCACCATCGCCATCGTCGGCAAGTACACTGGCATGAAGGACGCCTACAAATCGCTGATCGAGGCGCTTTCGCACGGCGGCATTGCCAACAAAGTGAAGGTCAATCTCGATTGGATCGAATCCGACGTGTTCGAGCGCGAGGACGCGGCGCCGTTCCTCGAGCAGGTCAACGGCATCCTGGTGCCGGGCGGCTTCGGCCAGCGGGGGGCGGAAGGCAAGATCAAGGCGGCGCAATTCGCGCGCGAACGGCACGTGCCGTATTTCGGCATCTGCTTCGGCATGCAGATGGCCGTGCTGGAAGCTGCACGAAACCTGTGCGGTATCGGTGAGGCCAATTCGACCGAGTTCGGCCCGACGCATGAGCCGGTGGTCGGCCTGATGACCGAGTGGCTCAAGGGCAATGAGTTGCAGCGGCGGATTGACGGCGGGGATCTTGGCGGCACCATGCGGCTCGGGGCCTATCCGGCGACGCTCACGCGCGGCAGCCGCGTCGCTGGCATCTATGGCAAAACGGAAATTTCCGAGCGCCACCGCCACCGCTACGAGGTCAATACCGCCTACAAGGACCGTCTCGAGCAGCATGGTTTGCGATTTTCCGGTCTTTCGCCGGACGGCGTGCTGCCGGAAATCGTCGAATATGAGGACCATCCCTGGTTCATCGGGGTGCAATTCCATCCCGAACTGAAGTCGCGGCCATTCGAGCCGCATCCCTTGTTCGCGTCCTTCATTCAAGCGGCGATGGTGCAAAGCCGCCTAGTGTAAGCAGCGCTATTAGCTTCTGGCGTG
>DAIMKK010000536.1:0-2259 GCA_036721745.1 Pseudolabrys sp.
GATCCAGCCGGCCAGCCTCGATCTGCGGCTGGGCGAGGTGGCCTATCGCGTGCGCGCGAGCTTCCTGCCCGGCTCGACCACGGTCGCGCAACGCATCGACGAATTGAAACTGCACGAGTTCGCGCTCACCGACGGCGCGGTGCTGGAGACCGGCTGCGTCTATATCGTGCCGCTGCTCGAAAGCCTGGCGCTGCCCGACGAAATCTCCGCCGCGGCCAATCCGAAAAGCTCGACCGGCCGGCTCGACGTGTTCACCCGCGTGATCGCCGATGAGATGCGCGGCTTCGACCGTATCGAACCCGGCTACCACGGGCCGCTTTATGCCGAGATCAGCCCGCTTACTTTTCCCGTGCTGGTGCGCGAGGGTTCGCGGTTGTCGCAAATCCGTTTCCGCCGCGGCCATGCTTTGCTCGGCGCCGACGCGTTGCGCGACCTGCATGCGCGCGAGCGGCTGGTGGACGCCGACGACGCCGACGTCAGCGAAGGCGTCGCGGTCAGCGTCGATTTGTCGGGTCTCGGCCCGGATGGCCTGGTCGGCTATCGCGCCAAGCGCCATACCGGCGTGATCGACGTGGAGCGGCGCGCCGGCTACGCGGTGCACGACTTCTGGGAGCCGATGACCGCGCGCGCCGACAAAAGTCTGATCCTCGATCCTAGCGAATTTTACATCCTCGCCTCCAAGGAAGCCGTGCAGGTGCCGCCCGACTACGCCGCCGAGATGGTGCCGTTCGATCCACTGGTCGGCGAATTCCGCGTGCATTATGCCGGCTTCTTCGATCCCGGCTTCGGCTATGCCGGCGCCGGCGGCAAAGGCGCGCGCGCGGTGCTGGAAGTGCGCTCGCGCGAGGTGCCGTTCATTCTGGAGCACGGGCAGATCGTCGGCCGGCTGGTCTACGAGAAGATGCTGGCCAAGCCAGACAAGCTCTACGGCCAGGGCATTGGCTCGAATTACCAGGCGCAGAGTTTGAAGCTGAGCAAGCATTTCAAGGGGTGAGAGTGGCGCCCGGCGGTCGCCTTATTAAGCCGCGATCGGATATTTATCCGTCAGCGTTCTTGGCGCTCTGACAACACGATTACGGCCGCTGCGCTTGGCTTCGTATAATGCCTCGTCGGCTCGTTTGAGCATGGCCTCGAAGGCCGGCATGCCGAGCGCCGCACCAGCCACGCCGATACTCACCGTCACCGTGAGATTCTCGCCCGGTAGGGCGCGGGTGTGAATTTGAATGGCTTTGCGCAACCGTTAGGCGGCGACCTCGGCGGCCGCTTCATCGGTTTCCGGCAGCAACAGCGCAAATTCTTCGCCGCCAGTACGCGCCGCCAGGTCGGTCTGCCGTTTCGTCGTCTGACAGATATGCGCGACGGCCTTCAGCACCAAGTCGCCGGCGTCATGACCGAAGCGGTCGTTGATCGATTTGAACTTGTCGATGTCCAGCAGCAGCGACAGCGGGCGGCCGTAACGCTGAAAGCGCGCCCATTCCGCGCGCGCCAGTTCGTCAAAGTGGCGGCGATTGAACAGCGAGGTCAGGCCGTCCGTGGTCGCGAGCATTCCGAGGTCGACGGCGAGCCGGTCCGAAAGGCTGCGCTCCGCCACCGCCTGCGGCAGCCAGCGCAAAAACAGAAGGCCGAGCACAATACACCCGGCGACGATATTGATCGCTTTCGGAATAATGACGTGCGCGGGGTTGCCAAGACTTTCCGCAAACGCCTCAGGGAAGAACCCATAGTGGCCGCCAAAAAACAGTCCGAAATAGATATTCTCAATGAGGTTGCGGCAGGTATCGATCGCGACCACGAGCAACAATAGCCGCGTCGTTCCGAAAATGCGGGGGTTGCGCGCGTATTGGAATAAAATAATCCCCAGCACGGCCAGCCACACAAGGACTGCCACACAGTAGATGAGCCCCGTTATGAGCGGCATGCTCATGACCGTTCCTGTTTTTTGTTGTGCCCCGCATACCAACGCGCGAGAGCGCTTTCCGGGTGTTTTCAAGGTGCTGTTCTGCTCGCCTTGGTTTACGAGATGTGAATTTCGGCCCTCGCGGCCATGCTGATGGCGGCTGGTCGCGCGGAATCACCCGTATTCTTTGCGGCGCCGGGTACGCCGTAACCTCTCCCGGCTTTCGCCGGGCGCTTCCTTCGCCCCCGAATAAATCGAGGGGATGGCGCGCCAAGCGGCGCGTCATAGTTTCTTTGTCACGCACCGTTGCCGATGCGTGGCGCCTCTCGGCGCGCCATCGCGGCGTCGTTACGGCGCCGGGC
>DAIMKK010000537.1:0-2251 GCA_036721745.1 Pseudolabrys sp.
CGCAAGGGGCGCCAGGATAAGGCGCGCTCCACGCTGTTCGGCAAGCTCGCGCGCGAAATCACGGTGTCGGCCAAGATGGGCCTGCCCGACCCGGCGTTCAATCCGCGCTTGCGCGCCGCCATCATCGCCGCCCGTGCGGAGAACATGCCGAAGGACAATATCGAGCGCGCGATCAAGAAATCGCAGGGGTCCGACGCGGAGTCCTACGACGAAATCCGCTACGAGGGTTACGGGCCGGGTGGCGTCGCGGTGATCGTCGAGGCGCTAACCGACAATCACAACCGCACCGCCGGCGAAGTGCGCGCCACCTTCACCAAGAACGGCGGCAATCTGGCCACCACCGGCGCGGTGTCGTTCATGTTCGATCATGTCGGCGTGGTCGAATACGATGCCAAGGCGGCCAGCGCCGACGCGATGCTGGATGCCGCGATCGAAGCCGGTGCCGAGGATGTGGCGTCGAATGACGACGGCCATCAGATATTCACCTCGCCGGGCAGCTTGAACGAGGTCGCCAAGGCGCTGGAAGCGAAATTCGGCGAGCCGCGCAAGGCGGCGCTGCTATGGAAACCGCAGAACACCGTCGCGGTCGACGATGAGACCGGCGAGAAGCTGCTCAGGCTGATCGAAACGCTGGACGAAAGCGACGACGTGCAGAACGTCTACGCCAATTTCGAAGTGTCGGACGCGTTGATGCAGAAAATGAGCGCGTGAGACACTCCGCTCATTTCCGCGCAAGCGGGAATCCAGTGTTACGACCACAAAGATCGTAATTTATCGCCCTGGGTCCCCGCTTTCGCGGGGTCGAGCGGAAATTATCTGAGTGAATCGAATATCGGCAGGCTCACCAGCGCCGCCAAGGCGATGATCAGATAGGCGGCGCGGCGGTAATGCGCATCGCTAGAGCCGTGAAACCAAAGCACGCCACCGGCCATGGCGATCGCGAACGGCAATCCCATCAGCAACGACAACACGATCGCCTGCGCGCTGAACAGGCCGCTGAAGAAATACATCACCATCGACAGAACGCCCTGCATGATGAAATAGACCATGATGTTGGCGCGCACGGTCACCGCATTGTTGTTGCCGCCGAGCCAGAACACGAGCAGAGGCGGGGCGCCGATCTGCACCGCGCCGCCGGCAAATCCGGCCAGCGCGCCGACGCCGAGCGAGGCTAAGAGCATCGGGCGGCCGTGATAGCGCCAGCCGGAGGCCAGCGCAGCTAAAGCCGCCAGCACCAAGGCCGCGATGAACCAGCGCAAGCTCAGCGGATCGACCAGCACCAGCGCCATCGCGCCGAGCGGCAGTACAATCGCGCCGGCGACCGAAACCGGGGCGACTTCGCGCCAATTGCATTGCGGCATCGCGTGCAGGGCGAAGGGCAGGCTGCAAATGCTGTCGATCAACAACAGCGTGGGCGCGGCGACGGTCGGCCCGTACACCGCCGAGATCAGCGGCATGTAGACCAGCGCCGAGCCGAAACCGGAAAATCCGCGCACCAGGCCGGCCAAGGCGGCGATCCCGATGGCAATGGGAAACCGCGGGTCGGCGACGGCGGCCTGAAACAGCGCAAAAGATTGCGGATCGATCATGGGAAAGCGGCTCCGGCGGGCCTTGCCTGATTAGCAGTCTGGGCGCGCTTGGGCGAACCGTTCTGGCCCAGAGGCCGCTGTGGGGCTATCAACGGGCCATGGTCGGGCATCCGATTCGCATCCTCGGCATCGATCCCGGGCTCCGCCGCACCGGCTGGGGGCTGGTCGAGGCTGACGGCAACCGGCTCATTTACGTGGCCTGCGGATCGCTGGAAACCAGCGAGCGGGCCGCGCTCGGCGACCGGCTGGTGATCATCCATGACGGGCTCGCCCAAGTGATCGAGCAATACCGCCCGCACGAAGCGGCGGTGGAGAACACTTTCGTCAACGCCAACGCGGTGGCGACGCTCAAGCTCGGCCAGGCGCGCGGCATCGCCATGCTGGTGCCGGCCAAGGCCGGGCTCGTGGTGGCGGAATACGCGCCCAACGTCGTGAAGAAAACCGTGGTCGGCGCCGGTCACGGCGAGAAGGCGCAGATCCGCATGATGATCGGCGTGCTGCTGCCGAAAGCCGATCCGCAAAGCGAGGACGCCGCCGACGCGCTGGCGATCGCAGTGTGTCATGCGCACCATCGGACTAGTGTGATGATGAAGGTTGTCGCGCAATGAGGAGCGGCATGCACTGCCTTCTCCCTCCCCCGCTTGCGGGGGAGGGTTGGGGAG
>DAIMKK010000538.1:0-2250 GCA_036721745.1 Pseudolabrys sp.
CAATCACGGCGTGCGATAGCGAGATGCTCGTCGCCGCAGGGCGCGATGTTCGCTCAAACACCTCCTCTCCAAGCACCAGGACATCCGATGAAGTTCGCAAGTTTCAAGATCAACGGCACCGCCAAGTTCGCCATCGATACGCAGCTCCCCGGCATGGTCTATGCGGCGATCGCCGCTTGTCCGGTGTTCGGCGGCAAACTCAAGAGCGTTGACGAGGCTCCGGTCAAAGGCCGGCGCGGCGTCTTGCAGGTGGTCAAGCTCGACAACGCCGTCGCCGTGGTCGCGGACCGTTTCTGGCGCGCCAAGGAAGCGCTCGCGCTGCTCAAGCCGGAATGGGAAACCGGCGAGGCCGGCAAGACCGACAGCGCGCAATTCGCCAAGCTCTATCGCGACACGCTCGACGGGCCGATGGCAAGCGCGCGCAACGAGGGTAATGTCGACGGCGAATTCGCCAAAGGTGGTAAGATCGTCGAGGCGGTCTATGAAGCCCCCCATCTCGCGCATGCCACCATGGAGCCCCTCAACGCCACGGTACTTCTGCAAGCCGACAAGCTCGACGTCTGGCTCGGCTCGCAGGCGCCGATGAACGCCATCCGATTGGCCACCGCCGCCTCAGGGCTCAAGCCGGAGCAGATCGATATCCACAATTGCTTCCTCGGCGGCGGCTTCGGACGCCGCTCGATCAATGACGAGATGCGGCAGGCGATTCTGGTCGCCAAGCAGGTCGGCAAGCCGGTTAAGTTGGTGTGGACGCGCGAAGAAGATATGACGCAAGACCGCTACCGGCCGCAGGCGGCGGTGCGCATGAAAACCGCGCTCGGCGCCAACGGCATGCCGACCGCCTTCGATGCCAGGATCGCGGTCGGCTCGATCTTCCGATCGATCGGACGAGGCGCGCCCGCAAATGGTGTCGAGGCACAGGCGGTCGAGGGTTTCACCAACATTCCCTACGCCATTCCGAACCTGCGCGTCGGCTGTATGCTGAAAAACACACATGTGCCGGTGATGTTCTGGCGTTCGGTCGGCTCCTCGCAGAACGCCTTCTTCGTCGAGAGCTATGTCGACGAGCTGGCGCAGGCCGCCGGGCAGGACCCCTACAAGTTCCGCCGCACCCTGTTGGCCGGAAAGTCCGACTTCCTCGGCGTGCTCGACAAGATCGCCGAAAAGAGCGACTGGGGCAAACCGCTTCCGGCAGGCCGCGGCCGCGGCATCGCCATCCATGAATGCTACGGCTCGATCATCGGCCAGGTCGCCGAGGTAACGGTCAGCCAGAAGGGCGAGGTGCGGGTCGACCGCGTCGTCGCGGCAGTCGATTGCGGCCACGTGGTCAATCCGGGGATCGTGGAAGCGCAAATCCAGAGCGGGGTGATCTACGGTCTTTCCGCCGCGCTTTACGGCGAGATCACCATCAAGAACGGCCGCGTCGAGCAGAGCAATTTCGGCGACTATCAGGTCGTAACCCTGGCCGATACGCCCAAGATCGAGGTCTACCTCGCGCTCTCCGGCGGCTCGAAATGGGGCGGCATCGGCGAGCCCGGCACCGCGGCCACCGCGCCCGCGGTCGCCAATGCGGTATTCGCTGCCACCGGCACGCGCGTGCGTTCGCTGCCGCTCAAGAATGTGAAGCTGTCGGGGCCGGCCTGACAGCCGGCATTAATCGAAAAAAGTTGCGGGGGCCGCCGGCGATGGCGGCCCCTTTGCTATTCGGCGGTTTGCTTGGCCTTGGCCTCCTGGATCGCCTGCCAGATGCGCGCGGGCGTCATCGGCATTTCCAGATGCCGGATGCCGTACTCCGACAGCGCGTCGATCACCGCGTTGGCGACGGCGGGCAGCCCGCCGGATGTGCCGGCCTCGCCGCAACCCTTGGCGCCGATCGGATTGGTTTTGGTCGGCACCGGGCGGTTGCCGACGTCGATCATTGGCGCATCGTGCGCGTGCGGCATGGCGTAGTCCATGAACGAGCCGGTGACCAACTGGCCGTCCGCATCGTAAACCGCGCCCTCCAGCAGCACCTGGCCGAGCCCCTGCACCACGCCACCCTGGATCTGGCCTTCCACCAGCATCGGATTGATGACAGTGCCGAAATCATTGAGCGAGGTGTATTTCACCGCACGGGTCAGGCCGGTGTCCGGATCGATCTCCACCTCTGCGATATGAACGCCGTTCGGGTAGGTGCCGGGGACTTGCTCGGTGATGTGCGTCACATCGAGCGAAGCGGGGACACCCTCCGGCAGCTTCATGCCACTCCGC
>DAIMKK010000539.1:0-478 GCA_036721745.1 Pseudolabrys sp.
TGAACGCACCAGGGGGAGCGATGAGACACGCGATAGGAATTGCGACGACCGCGCTCGGCGTCTTGGTCTTGCTGACCGCGAGCGTGCCGGCACGGGCTCAATGCTCTTTCGGTTGCAATAGATATGAACAGGGTCAATGCGTCGAGTACCGGTCTTGCTCACCGGGCCCATCCACCCCATCCCGCCCATCCGCCAGCTATGGCGCCATCGCCTATGGACGCACCAGCAAGGCCTGGGGCGACCCCTTTCGTTGGGGCAGCCGGGCGAAAGCGGAACGCGTTGCCATGCAGAATTGTGCGAAGCACGGCAACGACTGCGAAGTGATGGTGTGGTTCAGTCGCAAATGCGGAGCGGTGGTCTCGGGCGAAGGCACGAACGCCTTTTGGGGCCTTGGCAGTAACGATGGTCAGGCGCGCGCGGACGCCCAGAGTAAGTGCGAGAACGGCGGCGACAAAAACTGCGAGGTGCAGGTCTCGCG
>DAIMKK010000539.1:488-2238 GCA_036721745.1 Pseudolabrys sp.
GGATAGACTGTCAGGCGTGCTTGGCGCTGCCGCCGACACTGCCCGTACGCAGCGCGGCGGGATTGAGCCGCGGCTCGGCGCCGATCCAGAACAACACATTGGCCAGGATGCAAAGACCGGTCGCGGCAAACCAGACCATAGCGGCGCCGACGAAGCCGGTGAACAGTCCCCACCACGGACTGTGCAGCAGAAACAAAATCGAGCCGAGCGTGATGTTGACGCCGACGGTCACGTAGATGCGGCGCTCGAGATACCAACTGTCGGTCTGCAGGAAATAAAGCTGGCCGTGGTTCGGCGCCGCCAGCGCCGGCTTAAAGCCGAGCGCAAGCAGCGCATTGCCGATCGGGCAGAAACCGGTGAACGCGACATTGATCGAGACCAACCCAGTGGCGATCACGCCGAAAATCCACAGCGGATTGACCAGCACTGCCAGCAGCGTGCAGGTCAGCAGAACGACGCCGGCGATCAGCCAGACTGTCCGCTCGATATACCAGCGGTCTGTCGGAACGACGTAAATGCCTTTGCGCAGTGTCATGGCTTCAATCCATTCCGTTCACGGAAAGCCCTATTGTTAAATATAGCAAATTAGCGTCCGATTGCATTGATCTACATCACAGGACCAACCCGAGACTGAGCAGCAGGCTGAACGCCAACTGGATTTGCACGGTCCACACCAGGATCCGGTTGAAGCCGCGGCCGGACGGCTCGCGCATGAAACGGTAAATCAGGACAAGTGTCGGCGGCAATGCGATCAACGCAGGCCAGACATGACCGTGCGGCAGAGCGCGGCCGATCAGCAGCAACAGCGCGTAGGGAAGCAACATCAGCCCGGCAAAAATGAAAGCCGTGCCGCGCGGTCCCGCCACGATGGCCAGCGTGCGGCGCCCGACCCGCGCATCGGCGTCGACGTCGCGGAAGTTATTGACCAGCAGCACGGCCCCGGTCAGCAGTCCGAGCGTCAGCCCGGCATCGAGCGCCGGCGCGCCGAATTCGGCGGTGCAAAGCCAAAAAGTGCCGCCCACCGCGCCGACGCCAAAGAAGGCGATCACGAACAATTCGCCGAGCGGCGTATAGGCGATCGGCAGCGGGCCGCCGGTATAGGCCCAGCCCGCTACAATCGACAGCACGCCGAGCAGCAAAATCGGCCAGCCGCCGACCGCGACCAGATAAAGCCCCATCAGCGCGGCAAGAGCAAAACACGCCGCCGCACCGCGTTTGACGTTTGCCGCGTCGAGCAAACCCAACGCCGTCACGCGCGGCGGACCGACGCGATCCGGCCCGTCGCCGCCGCGTTCGCTGTCGACCGCGTCGTTGTGCAGATTGGTGCCGAGTTGAATGCACATGCTGCCAAGGAGCGCCGCCAGCACCGCCGGCCAATGAATTTTTCCATTGACCGCCCACGCCAGCGCGGTGCCGACCGCCACCGGCGTAATCGACAGAGTGAGCGTGCGCGGCCGCGCCGCTATGAGCCAGGGTGACAGGTTCATAACTTCATATCGAAACGTGTACGAAACCTTATTCGCTTGGTTTCAGGAACTATACTCAGCGCCGGCCGTTGACACTCCAGATTGGAGTGCACCGTCATGCTTAAAAAACTGTGCGCTATCGCTTCACTCATCGCGATCATAGCTCCGCTCCCAGCCCTCGCCTACACGCAACAGGATGCGGATGCCTGCACGCCGGATGCGATGCGGCTTTGCCAGAACGCCATCCCCGATGTAGGGCGGGTGGCGCGCTGCCTTGCCGGGAA
>DAIMKK010000540.1:0-2237 GCA_036721745.1 Pseudolabrys sp.
TACGCTCGGCGTCGGCGCTGCGGCGCTGGCGGCCGGCGGGCTTTCGATGGTGATGGCTGTGGCGCTGGGCTTAACCTCCGCCGCATCGCTGGTGTTGCCGATGGCGCTTTATCTTGCCGGCCTCGGCATCGTATTGCCGCAGGCGATCGCCGGCGCCATGACACCGTTTCCGGAACGGGCGGGGGCAGCCTCCGCGCTGCTCGGCTTCGTGCAGCAGAGCGCGGCGGCGCTGTGCGGGGTGGTGGTCGGTGCGCTGCTCGGGTCAAGTGCCTGGCCGCTTGCCGGCGCGGTGGCGGTGACGGGTTGCGCGACGTTGGGATTATGGATCGCGACGCGCGCGGTGCGCGCCAGTGCCGCCAAACTGCATTAGTTTCTGCTGCGCCCGAACAAATTGTCGAGCAGCCAGCCGTCGAGGCCGCCGCCGCGCGCGCTCGGCGTATTGCCGGCGGCTCGGATGGGCGCCGGCGGCGCCATGCCGAGCGTTGCCGGCGCATTGCCGCTGAACAATCCGGTCAACATGCCGCCCGCCGGCGGGCCGGGCAGGCCGGCGACCGGCACGCCCTGATGGGCGCCGCGCATGAAGCGGCTCCAGATTTCCACCGGCAGGGCGCCGCCGGTGACCTTCTTGGTCGGCGTGCCGTCGTCGTTGCCAAGCCAGACGCCGGTCACGAGATGGCTCGTGTAGCCGATGAACCAGGCGTCGCGGAAATCTTGGCTGGTGCCGGTCTTGCCGGCGGCCGGCCAGCCCGGCAGCGCCGCTTTGCGCGCGGTTCCGATAATCAAGGTCTGCTGCATCATCTCGTTCATCATCGCCACATAGCGCGCCTCGATGATGCGGCCGAGCGGCTGCTCGTTGCGCACGTAAAGCACCTTGCCGTTGCCGGCGGTAATCCGCGCGATCACATGCGGCGCCACCGCCAAGCCGCCATTGGCGAACGGCGCATAGGCGCTGACCAATTCGAGCGGCGAGACCTCCGAGGTGCCGAGCGCGATCGAGGCGTTGGGCTCAAGCTTCGATGCGATGCCGAGCCGGTAGGCGGTGCGGATCACCGCCGCGGGCGAGAATTCCATGGTCAGCCGCACCGACACCGTGTTGAGCGACAGCGCCAGCGCCTTGCTGAGCGTGACCGGGCCAAAATATTCGTGTTTGTAGTTTTCCGGCTGCCAGCCTTTGAGATTGATCGGCCTGTCCTCGCGTACGCTGTCGGGGGTCAGACCGTTTTCGAGCGCGGTGAGATAGACGAAGGGCTTGAAGGCGGAGCCCGGCTGGCGTTTGGCGGCGACCGCGCGATTGAACTGGCTCTCGGCGTAATTGCGTCCGCCGACCATGGCGCGCACCGCGCCGTCCGGCGTCATCGCAACAATCGCACCTTGGCTGACGCCGTTCTTATCGCCTTTCTGCGCCAGTTCCTCGGTGAGCGCGTTCTCGGCGCCCGCTTGTAGGCCGCTGTCGATGGTGGTGCGCACCACGAGGTCTTCGTCCACGTGACCGAGCGCGTCGTTGATCGCGTCCATCACCCAATCGGCGACATAGTTGCTCGAGCCGCTGCCGGCCTGCGCCACCACGCGCGGCGGATGCGAGAGCGCGACCTTCTCGCTGGTGGGCGTGATGAAGCGGAGGTCCGCCATGGCGGCCAGCACGATTTGCGCGCGCCGCTCGGCGGCGTCGAAATTGCGCGTCGGTGCAAGACGCGATGGCGACTTCACCAATCCGGCGAGCAAAGCGGCTTCCGGAAGGCTCATCTCTTTGGCGGGCTTGCCGAAATAGCGCTGCGCGGCCTGTTCGATGCCGTAGGCACCCGAACCAAAGTAAACCCGATTCAAATACAGTTCGAGAATCTGCGTCTTGGAAAATTTTCGCTCCAGCCAGAGCGCGAGCAGCATCTCCTGCAGCTTGCGATGGACGGTACGCTCTTGAGTCAGAAAAAGATTTTTCGCCAATTGCTGCGTGATGGTGGAGGCGCCTTGCGCCACGCCGCGGTGCAGAATGTTGGCGAGCGCCGCGCGCGCGATGCCGAAAGGATCGACGCCGTAATGCGCGTAGAAGCGCCGATCCTCGATGGCGATGAAGGCTTGCGGTACATAGCTCGGCATATCCTTCAGCGGCAGCACGGCGCCGCCATTGTCACCGCGGGTGGCGAGCGGGCGGCCGTCGACGTCCACGATCTGGATCGAGGGCGGCCGCTTGGGGATCTCCAGCGACTGCAGCGGCGGCATATGCGCGCCGGTCCAGGCGA
>DAIMKK010000541.1:0-2230 GCA_036721745.1 Pseudolabrys sp.
GATTACATCCCACCGGATGGCGATGGCCTCACCACCAATGCGACGCCGTTCTGGATGGTGGCCGGCAGTGGCGTCGAGATCGAGGTCGACACCGAGACCGGCCACGTGCGCATCACGCGCCTAATCAACGTCGCCGACGTAGGCCGACCGATCAATCCGAAGATCGTCGAGACGCAGCTCTCGGGCGGCTCGCTGATGCAGCTCGGCTTTTCCATGTTCGAGAAGATGCATCTCGACGGCGGCCAGGTCACCAATGCCTCGCTCGCCGACTACAAGATCCCTGGCATTCACGACGTGCCTGCGGTCATGGAAAACGAGGCGGTCGACACCTATCAGAGGAACGGTCCGTTCGGCGCCAAGGGCGTCGGCGAACTCGCCACCTTCGGCGTGTCGCCCGCCATCGCCAATGCCATCGACGACGCCATCGGTGTGCGGCTCACTGAATTGCCGCTGACCGCGGAAGCCGTCCTGCGCGCGCTGCGCGCTAAGGCCGGCAAACCGCTCGAGGATGACTGAAATGAGGGCCCGCACGATCAGCTTCACCCTCAACGGCCGTCCTGTCACCGCCGAGGTGAAGCCGCACCACAACGCGGTCGAAATGCTGCAGACGCAGTTCGCTCTGTTCGGCGCGCGCGAGAGCTGCGGGCAGGGGCTGTGCGGCTGCTGCACCGTGCTGGTGGACGGCAGGCCGGTCTCGGGCTGCCTCACTCTTGCGGTGTTTCTCGATGGCGCCGATCTGGTCACCGTCGAGCACCTAGCCGCGCCGGGCAAGCTCGATCCGGTGCAGCAGGCCTTCATAGAATGCGGCGCCTTCCAATGCGGCTATTGCACGCCCGGCTTCGTGCTGATGGCGAAGGCACTCCTCAGCCAGCATCCTGATCCCGACGACGAGCAGATCCGGGACTACCTGTCGGGCAACTTATGCCGCTGTGCCGCCTATCCAGAGATCGTAAATGCGGTCAAAATGGCCGCGCGTAAGAACAAGGCCGGATCAGCTGGCTGAACTTAAAACACGACCTTGAGGGAGGGACTGATCCATGACAACGGCAACAGTGGCCGGCTCGCAACCCTGGTATCGCAGCCTCAATGCGACCCAATGGAAAACCGTGTTTGCCTCGAACCTCGGCTGGATGTTCGACGGCTACGAGACCTTCGCGTTGATACTGGTGGTCGGTGTGGCGTTGCACGACTTGCTGTTACCGGCGCAATTCACCCAGATCCCGGCCTTTGCTGGCACGGTGATCGGCATCACGCTGCTCGGCTGGGGTATCGGCGGGGTGATCGGCGGGGTGCTGGCCGATTATATCGGCCGCCGGCGGACGATGATCTTCGCGATCCTGGCTTATTCGATTACGACTGGACTTTCGGCCTTCGCCTGGGACTGGGTGTCGTTCGCCTTGTTGCGGTTCCTGGTCGGCATTGCCATCGGCTCGGAATGGTCGACCGGCGCTTCGCTGACCGCGGAAGTCTGGCCGGACAACGCGCGCGGCCGCGGCGCCGGGCTGATGCAATGCGGTCTCGGCATTGGCTTCTTCCTGGCATCGTTCACCTGGCTGTTCGTGAGCGGCTACGGCCCGGGCGCCTGGCGCATCATGTTCATCCTTGGCGTCATCCCGGCGCTGTTTACCTTCTGGTTGCGCAACGGTATCCCGGAATCGCAAAAATGGGAGCACAGCAACGAAAAGCGGAAATTCGCCCATGCGAAGAAAAAAAGCGGTGCCACGCTCTCGGCGGAAGATCAGCACCTCACCCGCTTCACCTTCGCGGACTTGTTCGCCGATCCGGAATTGCGCAAGATCACTATCATCGTGTTCCTCATGTCGTTGACGACGACGGTGGCCTGGTGGGGTATCTCGACCTGGGTTCCGCCTTTCATTGCCGCTGCCGCTGGCAAGGCCGGGCTGCCGGCGCAGACCTGGGCGGCTTACGCGGGCATGAGCTACAACATCGGCGCCATCATCGGCTACATCGGCCTCGGCTTCCTCGCCGACCGGTTCGGCCGCAAACCAATTTTGATGATCTTCTTCGCCGCCTCGTTGGTGCTCACCTTCGCGCTCTATAAGTGGACGACCGATGTGCATCTCTTGTTGCTGGTCGCGGCGGTAAACGGCTTCTTCACGCTCGGGCAATATTCGTGGATGTCGGTCTGGTTGCCGGAACTGTTCCCGACGCGCATGCGCGCCACCGGGATGGCGTTTACCTTCAATAGCCCACGCTTCATCGCGTTCCT
>DAIMKK010000542.1:0-923 GCA_036721745.1 Pseudolabrys sp.
CCGGCGAACGCGACATGGAGCATCTCGGCGGGCTGATCCACCGCATGCCGCAGACCGCTTTCGTATTCCTGGTCGGCTGCGTAGCGATCTCCGCGCTGCCGCCGCTCAACGGCTTCGTGTCCGAATGGCTGACCTTCCAGGCCATTCTGCTCAGCCCGCAATTGCCGGCCTGGGGCCTGAAATTCCTGGTGCCCGCGGTCGGCGCGCTGCTGGCGCTGTCAGCGGCGCTGGCCGCCGCCTGTTTCGTCAAAGCCTTCGGCGTGAGCTTTCTCGGCCGCGCCCGCACGCCCGCCGCGGTGAATGCGCAAGAGACCGACAGCAATTCGCTCGCCGCCATGTATTTCCTGGCCGCGCTCTGTCTCGTTGCCGGAATTCTGCCCGGCTTTTTCATCGACGCGTTGGCCCCGGTCACCAAAAGCCTGGTCGGCTTCAGCATGCCGCATCAGGCCGGCGTAGAATGGCTTTCGATCGTACCGATCGCCGAAAGCCGCAGCTCCTATAACGGGCTGCTGGTGTTCATCTTTGTCGTGTTGTCCGGCTCGATCGCGGCCTTTGCCATTCACCGGCTGGCCTCCGATAAGCTAAGGCGCGCGCCGGCATGGGATTGCGGCTATCCGGACCCGAGCACGGCAACGCAATACACCGCATCGAGCTTTGCCCAGCCGATCCGCCGCGTTTACGGCACGACCGTGTTCCGTGCGCGCGAGATCGGCGAGATGCCGCCGCCGGGCTCACAAGCGCCGGCGCGTCTGACGGTCGACCTGCACGACCTGATTTGGGACGCCGCCTATGCGCCGATCGCCGGCTTCATCGGATACGCAGCCGACCGGCTCAATGTCCTGCAATTCCTCACCATCCGCCGATATCTCACGCTGGTATTCTCGGCCCTGGTGCTGCTTCTCCTGGTGCTCGCGATATGGCCT
>DAIMKK010000542.1:939-2230 GCA_036721745.1 Pseudolabrys sp.
CCGCCATTGTTGCAACCCTATCGCGATCTGATCCGGCTGCTGCGCAAGGACGTGGTACTGGCGACGAGCGCGTCCTGGTTGTTCCGCGTCATTCCCTACATCATCTTCGCCGGCACCTGGGTGGCGGCCTCGCTGGTGCCGACCTTCCGCAGCGGCTTGCTGTTTTCCTGGTCGGCCGATCTCATCGCCATCATCGCGCTGCTCGGCAGCGCGCGCTTCTTCCTGGCGCTCGCCGGTCTTGATGTCGGTACCAGCTTCGGCGGCATCGGCTCCAGCCGCGAGGTAATGATCGCCTCGCTGGCGGAACCGGCGATGTTGATGATCGTGTTCACGCTGGCGCTGGTCGCGGGCTCAACGCAACTCTCGACCATGGCGGCCTACATGGTGTCGGGCGAAGTTGGTTTGCGGGTTTCGCTCGGCCTTGCGCTGCTGGCGCTGATCATGGTGGCGATTGCCGAAAACGCGCGTATCCCGATCGACAATCCGGCCACCCATCTCGAACTCACCATGGTGCACGAGGCGATGGTGCTGGAATATTCCGGCCGGCATCTCGCGTTGATCGATTTATCTTCCGAACTCAAGCTTTTGCTCTACGTGTCGGTGATTGGCTGCCTGTTCGCGCCATGGGGTATTGCCGGACCCGACGCCAACCCTTACGCCATTGCGATCGGGCTTGCGGCCTATGTGGTGAAGCTGGCGATCGGCGGCTTCCTGTTGGCCGTGTTCGAAACGGCAATCGCCAAAATGCGCGTGTTCCGGGTGCCGGCATTCCTCGGCGCGGCGCTGATGCTCGGTCTGCTCGCCACCTTGCTGCTGTTCGTTTCAAGGAGCCTCTAGAGATGGGCACCCTAACCTTCGACATCGCCCATATGCTGGCCGGCTCGCTGGTGCTGGTGAGCTTCATGCAGCTCTACCAGGACCGGCTCTACGCGCTGCTCAATACCTTCGCGCTGCATGCCTTCATCCTGGCGGCCTCGGTCGCCTGGCAGGCTTTTGTCCAAGATGCGCCACATCTTTACCTGACGGCGATGATCGCGCTGGTGTTCAAGGCGATCGTCATTCCGGTGGCGCTGCATCGGATCATCGTAAAGCTCGGTATCCATCGCGAGATCGAGACCGTGGTCGGCGTCGGCCCGGCCATGCTGCTCGGCATGGGGCTGGTCGCGCTTTCGATGGTGGTGATGCTGCGGGTGACCGCCGAAGCCGATCCGCTGGCGCGCGAGGATTTGGCGTTTGCGCTGTCGGTGGTGCTGCTCGGCCTGTTGATGATGGTGACGCGGCGCAACGCGGT
>DAIMKK010000543.1:0-2220 GCA_036721745.1 Pseudolabrys sp.
CATGCCGATCGGCTGCAAGGTCACCTTGCGCCGTGATCGCATGTACGAGTTCCTCGATCGCCTCGTGACCATCGCGCTGCCGCGGGTCCGCGACTTTCGTGGGCTCAATCCCAAATCGTTCGACGGGCGTGGCAATTATGCGCTTGGACTCAAGGAACAGATCGTGTTCCCCGAGATCAACTATGACCAGATCGACAAGGTCCGGGGCATGGACGTCATCATCACCACCACGGCGAAGACGGATGAAGAGGCGCGCGAACTGCTGCGCCTGTTCAATTTCCCCTTCCCGGCAGAGGAGCAGCGGGAGGCCGCGTAAGCGGTTTCCCCTCTAGGAGAAGAACTTAAGTCATGGCGAAACTGAGTTCGATCAACAAGAACGAGCGTCGCAAGAAGCTCGTTCAGCAATATGCGACCAAATACGCGAAGCTTCGGGCGATCGCGGACGATGAGTCGCGCGACGACACCGAGCGATTGATCGCCCGGCTCAAAATGGCCGAGCTGCCGCGCAATGCGAACCCCACCCGGGTCCGCAACCGCTGCGAGCTGACCGGCCGTTCGCGCGCTTATTACCGCAAGTTCCGCCTGTCGCGGATCATGCTGCGGGATCTGGCCAACAAGGGCCTCATTCCCGGCGTCGTAAAGTCGAGCTGGTAAGGGATTAACGGATGGCGATGACCGATCCATTGGGTGACATGCTCACCCGCATCCGCAACGGCCAGTCGGCGCGTAAGGATTCGATCCTGACGCCGGCGTCGAAGCTGCGTGCGTACGTGCTCGATGTGCTTCAGCGCGAGGGCTATATTCGCGGGTACACGGAAGAAGAGCTGGCCGGCCAGAAGGGCCTGCGCATCGAGCTCAAATATTTCGAGGGTCAGCCCGCGATCCAGCATCTGGCGCGCGTGTCGAAGCCCGGCCGCCGCGTCTATTCCGGAGCGCAGGAGCTGCCGCGGGTCCGCAACGGGCTGGGCACGATCATCGTGTCGACCCCGCGCGGCGTGCTGTCGGACGCCGAAGCGCGCGAGCAGAATGTCGGCGGCGAAGTGCTGGCGGAGGTGTTCTGATGTCGCGTATTGGCAAACGACCGGTTGCGCTGCCTTCGGGCGTCAGCGCCAGCACCGAGGGCCAGACCTTGTCGGTCAGGGGTCCCAAGGGCACCCTGCAGCTGCAGATGCGCGACGAGATTCGTTACGACATTTCGGAGCAGGGGATCAGCGTCCAGCCGGCCAACGAGACCAAGCAGGCCCGCGCCTTCTGGGGCATGCAGCGGACCTTGGTGCAGAACCTCGTCACCGGGGTCACCGACGGCTTCATCAAGGTGCTCGAAATCAGCGGCGTCGGCTATCGCGCCCAGGCTCAGGGCCGCAATCTGCGCCTTCAGCTCGGCTATAGCCACGACGTGAACTTTCCCGTCCCCGAAGGCATCGACGTCAAAACCCCCGACCAGAATACGGTCGAGATCAGCGGCATCGACAAGCAGCAGGTCGGTCAGGTCGCCGCCGAGATCCGCCGCTGGCGCAAGCCCGAGCCGTACAAGGGCAAGGGCATCAGATATCGCGGCGAATATATCTTCCGCAAAGAAGGCAAGAAGAAATAGCCATGGCCCATCTTTCCCTGTTCGACCGCCGCCGCCGCCGGGTCCGCACCGCGCTTCGCGCCCGTGCGTCCGGCAAGCCCCGGCTTTCGGTCCACCGTTCGGGCCGGCACATTTACGCCCAGGTCATCGACGATGCCGCGGGCGTGACTCTGGCTTCGGCCTCGACCCTCGACAAGGACCTCAAGGGCAAGGCCGGCGCGACCAAGGATGGTGCCGCGCAGGTCGGCAAGACGCTCGCCGAGCGCGCCAAGAAGGCCGGCGTGTCGAGCGTCGTGTTCGACCGCGGCGGCTTCCTGTTCCATGGCCGGGTCAAGGCCCTCGCCGACGCTGCCCGCGAAGGCGGCCTGGAGTTCTAATATGCAAGACGACAAGCAGCACACAAACGACGCCGAGACCCCGGCAACGGAGGCCCCTCCGGCCGCCGACACGCCGGCGGTAGAGGCGGCTCCGGCCGCGGAAACCCCGGCAGTCGAATCCGCTCCGGCGGCTGAGGCTCCTGCACCCGAGGCCGCTGCGGCCGAGGAGCAGCCGCAGGCGGCCGAACAGCAACAGCAGCCTTCCGGGCAGCCGCAGGGCCGTGGCCCGCGCGGACCGCGTGGCGGCGGCGGTGGCCGTGGGCGTGGCGG
>DAIMKK010000544.1:0-2201 GCA_036721745.1 Pseudolabrys sp.
CGCTTGGGGATCTCCAGCGACTGCAGCGGCGGCATATGCGCGCCGGTCCAGGCGACGACACCGGCGCCCCCGATGGCGAGCCAGAGCGCCAGCACCAGGCTCCAATAGATCGTGCGGCCGATCAGCGAGCGCTTGCGGCGCACCTTGCGCGCCTTGCGAGCGCGTTTTCGCTTTGCTGGTGGTTTGCCGGCGCCGCCCGTAGCGCGCTCGCCCGGCGCGACGCGCAGGTCAGGTGAGCTATCGAACACCGGCTCCCGGCGCGCGCCCGATTGTCCCTTGCCCTGCGCCATCACGCGACCCGACTTAAATCCATGCCGGCGGCGATAGTGCCGGCCCCCGAAAGGCACGCTAAACGGGGCGGTTTAAGGGGTCGTTAAGCGGGGATTGGCCAGTAAATCCGGGGCTTTGCGCGGCGGTTCGTTTTACAATTTGCCGTGCTCGCGCAGGACTTCCGCCGCGATGCGGTGCGCCTCGTTCGCGGCCGGAATGCCGCAGTATAAAGTCAGCAGCAGGAGGATTTCCTGGATCTGCTCCGGCGTGCAGCCGTTCTTCACGGCGCCGTTGAGATGGACGCGCAATTCGTTCGGATGTCCGGCCGCCGCCATCATCGCCACCATGGCCAGCGACTTGGTCGCCGGCGGCAAAGCCGAGCGGCTCCAGACATCGCCGTAGGCATAAGCGTTAATGATGTGCTGCAACGGCTTGCCGAACTCGCCGAACGCGCTCATGCGCTTTTCCACCGCCTCGCGGCCGAACATGTCGATGCGCAGCTTCAAGCCGCGCGCGTGCTGATCATTCTCGTCCATCGGGTTCTTCCTTTCGATAATGCGGCGGAGGCTGCCAGCTATTGCTGCGGAATGCCGGCGGCTTCACGCACCGCATTCCAGCGTTGGTATTCGCTCGCCAGGAATTGTCCGAATTCGTCCGGCGTCGAACTTTTGACCACGACGCCGACCGCGGCCATGCGCTTCTTCACGGCCTCGTCGGCAAGACTTTCGTTGAGCGTCTTGTTTAACTTTGCAATGACCGCCGGCGGGGTGCCGCGCGGCGCGAATACGCCGTACCAGGTGGTAACGTCGAAGCCGGGCAGCACGCCCGAGTCGGCGGCCGGCGGCACGTCCGGCACGGCGGGAAAGCGATCCTTGCCGGTCACCGCGAGCGCCTTGAGCTGGCCGGACTTCACCTGCCCGATCAAAGCCGACACCGTGTCGAACAAAATATCGGCATGCTTGCCGAGGACGGCGTTGATCGCCTCCGGCGATGTCTTGTACGGGACATGCAGCAGATCGACTTTCGCAATCTGCTTGAACATTTCGCCAGCAAAATGCTGGGTGGCGGCAAAGCCCGGGCTCGCGAACACGACCTTGCCGGGATGGTCCTTGGCGTAGGCGACCAGTTCCTTCACGTTATTGGCCGGAAAATCCGGACGCGTCACGATCATCAGACTGGCGGTGGCGACTTGGCCGACCGGCGCAAAGGCGGCGTTGGTGTCATACGGCATGTTCTTCTTTGTGACGGCGGCGATGATCTGGCCTGCGGTCATGATGCCGAACGTGTAACCGTCGGGCGTAGCCTTGGCGACCACGTCATTGCCCAAGATGCCGCCGGCGCCAGGCTTGTTCTCGACGATCACCGCCTGACCGAGCTTGCTTTGCATCGAGTCCGCCAGAATGCGGCCGATGATGTCGGCGCCGCCGCCCGGTCCAAACGAGACGACGATGCGGATCGTCCGTTGCGGCCATTCCTGCGATGACGCGGAATTGGAGATGCACGCGCTCACGATCGAAGCGGCGGCGAACGCAAGCAAGAGTTTCTTCATGACAATCCTCCCAATGACGTCGCTGTCACGCTCGAGGTTTCGTACCTCGGCGCCGGACTTCTTTTATGACGACGCTGTTATCCAAATCGGCCTCGCCCGCACGTACGCAAGCTTCAAGCACATCGGCGTGCACTTCGAGCATCGCAAGCTTCTGCCCGACCGTGGCGGCCTGGTCGAGCATGAGGTGGACGTCTTTCAGGGTCTGCTTGGCGCGGCCTTCCGGCGAGAAATCGCCGCTCAACATTTTCGGCCCTTTGGTTTCCATCACTTGCGAGTAGGAGGCCGAGCCGCGCGCCACCGCAAGAAACGCCGCCGGATTGAGCCCCAGGCGCTCGGCAAAAACGAGACCCTCGGCCATGGCGAGACGGTTCAAGCCGAGGAT
>DAIMKK010000545.1:0-2199 GCA_036721745.1 Pseudolabrys sp.
CGTGCCGATCTCCTGGCTGCCCAGCATCTTGTCGAAGCGCGCGCGCTCCACGTTGAGGATCTTGCCGCGCAGCGGCAGCACGGCCTGGAATTCGCGATTGCGGCCCTGTTTGGCGGAGCCGCCGGCCGAGTCGCCCTCGACGATGAACAGTTCGGACTTGGCCGGATCGCGCTCCTGGCAGTCGGCGAGCTTGCCGGGCAACGACGAGATGTCGAGCGCGCCCTTGCGGCGGGTGAGATCGCGCGCCTTACGGGCGGCCTCGCGCGCGGCGGCGGCTTCCACCACCTTGCCGACAATGACGCGGGCTTCCGCCGGATGAATCTCGAACCAGTCCTGTAGCGCCTGGTTGATCACGTTCTCCACCACCGGGCGGACTTCCGAAGACACCAGCTTATCCTTGGTCTGCGAGGAGAATTTCGGGTCCGGCACCTTGACCGAGAGCACCGAGGTCAGGCCCTCGCGGCAGTCGTCGCCGGTGAGCGCCACCTTTTCCTTGCGCGTGGTGCCCAGCGTCTCGGCGTATTGCGTGACCTGGCGGGTGAGCGCGCCGCGGAAGCCGGCGAGGTGCGTGCCGCCGTCACGCTGCGGGATATTGTTGGTGAAGCAGAGCACGCTCTCGTGGTAGCCGTCGTTCCACCAAAGTGCGGCTTCCACCGTGATGCCTTCGCGCTCGGCCTTGATCATGATCGGTGAGGGGATCAGCGGCGTCTTGTTGCGGTCGAGAAATTTCACGAAGGCTTCGACGCCGCCCTCGTATTTCATCTCCTCGCGCTTCTCGACCGCGTGGCGCATGTCGGAGAGCACGATGTTGACGCCGGAATTGAGGAACGCCAGTTCGCGCAGGCGGTGCTCGAGCGTGGCGAAGTCGAACTCGACCATGGTGAAGGTCTTCGGCGAGGGAAAGAACGTCACTTCCGTTCCCCGTTTGCCGCCGCTTTCGCCGGCAACTTTCAGCGGCGCCACGGCGACGCCGTCGGCGAACTCCATGAAATGTTCTTTGCCGTCGCGCCAGATCTTTAGCTTGAGCCAGCTCGACAGCGCGTTGACCACCGAGACGCCGACGCCGTGCAGGCCGCCGGACACCTTGTAGGAATTCTGGTCGAATTTTCCGCCGGCGTGCAGCTGGGTCATGATGACCTCGGCCGCCGAAACGCCTTCGCCTTTGTGGATGTCGGTCGGGATGCCGCGGCCGTTGTCGATCACGGTCACCGAGCCTTCGGCGTTGAGCGTGACCGTTACTTGGTCGGCGAAACCGGCGAGCGCCTCGTCGATGGCGTTGTCGACCACCTCGTAGACCATGTGATGCAGGCCGGAGCCGTCGTCGGTGTCGCCGATATACATGCCCGGCCGCTTGCGCACGGCGTCGAGGCCCTTGAGGACCTTGATCGATTCCGCGTCATAGTCGCCGTATTCGGATGGGATGTTCAGGGCCGGTTCAGCCATCGGCGGGTGCCTCGAAACGGGCGGAAAAATGAGTCGAATTTGTTGTTTGGTGTGACACGAAATTTGCGCCTCGTACAGCGCAAAGTCACAGCAGTTAATATGTTGATTCAAAATGACTTTTTAAAGGGCTGACGGCCCAGAAAACAGCCGATTTTTGAGGCCGCCCGGACGCCGATTCGGGTGCGCCGAAGCCGATTCGCAAGCCCGCCTTTTGGCAGCCATGGAACGGCCTTGGCGTGCGTCCAAATCCGCCGCTCTTGCGCGGTGCGCGGCTTGGCTTCTTAGCGCTTGGTCTCTAAACACTTGGCCTCTTAGCGTTTGGCCTTTAAGGACTTGGCCTCTAAGGACTTGGCCTCTAAGCATTCGCGCGTCCTCCCGACTCGATTTCACTTTCCATGCACTGGCTCAACACTCGGCTCGAAGTTCCGCATCGGTTACGCGCCATAGTGCGCGCGCGTGAATCGAGCGTGATTGTGCTGGCACTCATCGTCGGTGCCATTGCCGGCCTGGCAGTTTCCGCCATGGGCCAATTGGTCGGCCTTATGCATGTGATGTTTTTCGGGCTCGATCCCGGCGAGCGCCTTTCAGCTCAAGTCTCGCTCAACCCGCTTTACGCCTTTCTCACCCCCTGCCTCGGCGGGCTGCTGTTTGGCCTCGTCACCGCCTATATCGCCCGCCGGCGCGGCACCGAGGTCGATCCCTTAGAAGCCAATGCGCTGCACGGCGGACGCATGTCGCTGCGCGGCAGCCTGATCG
>DAIMKK010000546.1:0-2195 GCA_036721745.1 Pseudolabrys sp.
GGCAAAGCGAGTAACAAAGCAAACCAGACGCCCGTCACGGCCTCGCCGAGCGCCCTGCCGCCGAATCCGGCCAATAATTAGTAAGACGTAATAAGTTGGAGGGGCTATCCGACGATCGCCGAAAGCCCGAAGCCGACCGTCGCGCTGATCACCGCCTCGATCGCCTGGAATTGTATGCCGCTCAAGACGTGGCTGACATAGGGGAACAGCACATGGCCGAACGGCAACATGACCGCCGCGACCAGCGCGACGCAGAGTAATTTTACAATGAGCGGCCGGTCGATCATCCTTAGTCCCCTTCCCCCAGTCCTTGCGCGTTTTTTCTTATCTTCTCATGGATCGCTTGGCTTAGGCAATCGCGTCAGGTCTCGTAGGCCTTGTCGATGGGAACCCGGTAGCCGTTGGCGAGCCTGTTGGTTTCGTTGGCCATGCCGGTGACCCCCATCACCTCGCCGAACATGGCTTCGGTCATGCCGGCCTTGCGGGCGGCGGCGGTGTGGCTGGCGATGCAATAACCGCAGCCATTGGTGATGCTGACCGCCAGATAGATCATCTCCTTGGTGAGCGGGTCGAGCGCGCCCGGCGCCATGATCTCTTTGATGCTGTCCCAGGTGCGCTTGAGCGTTACCGGATCGCGCGCCAGATATTTCCAGAAATTATTCACGTCCGGCACGTTGCGCGTCCGTTTGATGTCGTCATAGACCGCGCGCACTTGTGGCGAGGCGTCGGCGTATTCGATCGGTTTCATGATTGCCCCCTTAGAAGTCCAATTTGTCGCGCACCGCGGCGATACCGGCTTTCGCGCAGGCTTCGTCATTGTCGCCGCCTGGCGCGCCGGAGACACCGACCGCGCCGACCAGCGACCCGGCCGCTTCGACCATGACGCCGCCGGCGATGATGGTGGCGCCCGGCAGCGAACGGATGCCGGCTTGCGGCGAGCCCGGGCCGCTGGCGGCGACCAACTCGCTGGTATTGGTGCGGAAGCTGACCGCGGTCCAGGCCTTGCCGGTCGCCGTCGGCACGGTGTGGGCACCGGCGAAGCGGTCGCGCAGCAGCACTTGCGTCACGCCGAAACGGTCGACCACCGCGACGGTGACTTGGTAGCCCCGCTTCTGGCAGTCGGCGAGCGCGGCACGGGCGAGCGCCAGCGCCAGATCGACGCTCATCGATTTGAAGGTGACGAGATTTTCCTCGGCGCGGACCGGCACGTTCAACAGCGGCGCCAGCAAGAGCGCCAATATCATTTTTCGCAGCGTCATGGGGCACCTAGCCTTTCTCGTCGCATTTGCAAGACTACCCCACGCGGGACTATATTCACAACAAGGGCGCGACACGTTCCGGGAGAAACGTCCGTGCAATTCTACGACCGTGCAGCCGGCGTGGTCCGCGCCATTTACGATCGCCGCATCGCGACGCCGGCGACGCTCGACGCCGAGCACTATTTCCCCAACGCCGAACGCTTCACCGATCGCTGGATCGACATCCGCCGCGAGGCGCTCGCCGTCGCCAGCATGCTCGCCATTGTCCCGCGCTTCCACGACATCATGCCGGCGCAGGCGGCCAATGACGGGCGCGACTGGCGCGTGTTCATCATGAAGGCCTATGGCGTGACCGTACGGGATAATCTCAAACGCTGCCCCACGGTTGCCGCGCTGCTCGACCAGGCGCCCGAGGTGGTGTCGGCCATATTGTCGTTTCTGGCGCCCGGTAAGCACATCCCGGAGCACCGCGGCCCGTTCCGCGGCATCTTGCGCTTTCATCTGATGCTGTCGATGCCGCGCAACGGCAACGGCGTTCCCGCCTGTGTCATGAATATCGACGGCCTTCCCTATCGTCTCGGCGACGGCGAAAGCCTGCTGTGGGACGACACCTATCGGCACGAAGTCTGGAACCGCAGCGACCAAGTGCGCATCGCGCTCTTGCTCGACATCTGGCGCAAGGACATGCCGGCCGATGTCGCGCTGCTGTCGCGGGCCATCCTGCTCGGGACCCAGGCGGCTATCCGCATAAGAGGGATGTCTTACGGCGGCTGAAGAATGCGCTAGTCTTCGTCCGCGGCCGCAGGGACCGCCATTGCACGAGGACACCATGCCGAAGACGCCGGACTATTTCGCAGGGAAAACCATCGTCATCACCGGAGCCGGCAGCGGCATCGGGCGGGCCACCGCGCTGATCTTCGCGCGCGACGGCGCCAA
>DAIMKK010000547.1:0-2194 GCA_036721745.1 Pseudolabrys sp.
CCCATTACCGGCCGCTATCTGCATTTCGACCTGCTCGGCAAGCCGCACCGGCTTTATGTCGAGGAGGCGGGAGCGGGCATTCCCCTGCTCTGCCTGCACACCGCCGGCTCCGACGCGCGCCAGTTCCGCGGCTTGATGAACGACGCACGCGTGACAGAAAATTTCCGCGTCATCGCCTTCGACATGCCCTGGCACGGCAAGTCGTCGCCACCTTCCGGCTGGCAGGACGAGGATTATCAGCTCACCTCGCGCGATTACGTGCGCATGATCGTAGAAGTCGCCGACGCGCTCGGCCTCGACCGACCGGTCGCCATGGGCTGCTCGATCGGCGGGCGCATCGTGCTGCATCTCGCGCACGAATGTCCGGAGCGTTTCCGCGCGCTGATCGGTCTGGAGTCGGCGGCGCATACCGATCCTTATTACGATCTCAGTTGGCTCAACCGGCCCGACGTGCACGGCGGCATGGTTTGCGCCGGCGTGATTTCCGGCCTGGTGGCGCCGACCGCGCCGGCCGCTGAAAAATGGGAAACGCTGTGGCATTACATGCAGAGCGGGCCCGGCGTGTTCAAGGGCGACCTGCATTTCTACATGATCGACGGCGACATCCGCGGCAAAGTCGGCGAGATCGACATCATGCGCTGTCCGCTTTATCTGCTCACCGGCGAATACGACTATTCCTGCACGGCCGAGGGCACACTGGCGATCGCCGAACGCACCGGCGCGCAAGCCACTATCATGAAGGGGCTCGGGCATTTTCCGATGAGCGAGGACCCGGAGAAGTTCAACACCTATCTGTTGCCGGTGCTGGAGAAGATCAGGGCGCTTTAGTTTCAAACCGCAGGCGCCCCAACGGTTTCAGCGTATCGGGATCGAATGTGCGCAATTCGGTGACGCCGCCGACCTCGATGGTCACCACAATGTGGTCGGCGCCAACCGCGGTCGAGAGCACCTTGGCGCCCGGCGGCAGCATCTCCGGACGGCGCGCTTTCCTTCACGTGAAAAAGGCGGTAGCCGATGACGACGTGCACGAGTGCAATCGCGACGAAAGTAACCGTGGTGACGATCACCATCATCCGGCGCACGTTGCCAATCGCCGCGGCAGCTTCCGGATTAAGGGGCGTCTGGTCGTCGGACATCGGTTGAACCATGGCTGATGAGACAGTCGAGACGGTCAAGATCGCCGCCGAGGAAGCAGGCCAGCGGCTCGATCGCGTGCTGGCCGCACGCATCCCGGCGCTGTCGCGCTCGCGCCTGAAGGCGCTGATCCTCGATGGCCAAGTGACGATACAAGCGGCGATCGAGGCGCGCACGATCCGCGATCCCGCGACACACGTCAATTCCGGCGACACCGTCACCGTCACGCTGCCGGCGCCCGCGGAGGCCAAGCCGGCGGGCGAGCCGATCCCGCTCGCTGTCGTCTATGAGGACGCCACGCTCATTGTCATTGATAAGCCGAAAGGCTTGGTGGTGCATCCGGCCGCCGGCCACGCCAAGGGCACGCTGGTCAACGCGCTGATCGCCCATTGCGGCGACAGCCTGTCCGGCATCGGCGGGGTCAAGCGGCCTGGTATCGTGCACCGGCTCGACAAGGACACCACCGGCCTCATGGTGGTGGCCAAGACCGATGCCGCGCACCGCGCGCTCAGCGCTCAATTCGCCAACAAGACCGAAAGCGGTATTGAACGCGGCTACCTCGCTCTGGTCTGGGGTGCGCCGGCGAAACCGAAGGGCACCATCGACGCCCCGCTCGACCGGCATCCGCGATCCAGAGACAAACGCGCGGTGCGCGAAGGCGGCCGGCAAGCCGTGACCCACTGGCAGGTGCTGGAGCGATTCGTTGGGACCGACGGCAAGCCGGTCGCCAGCCTCTTGGCCTGCACGCTCGAGACCGGCCGCACCCATCAAATCAGGGTGCACTTGGCCCATATCGGCCTTCCGATCTTGGGCGACGCCAGCTACGGCACCGGCTTCAAAACCAAAGCCAGCCTGCTTTCGCCCGCGGCGCGCGCCGCCTTGGAAGGGCTTGGAAGACAGGCCTTGCATGCTTATCTACTGGCCATCGAACACCCCCAATCAGGAAAAAGCCTGCGGTTCCAATCGGAACTGCCGGGCGACTTGCGGCGTTTACGTGATGCCTTGGCCGCGGGAAGCCGCAACCTAAGGCCGCAACGGTGGAAATAGACTAATCCTAACA
>DAIMKK010000548.1:0-2182 GCA_036721745.1 Pseudolabrys sp.
AACCACTTTACGGTGCCCTGAGGCATGCTAGATCTCCGAAGTATTACGAGTAACGGGTATAGTTTGGCACAGTCGGCAACCACCGAACAAGGTCCCGGACGGCCGGAGTCCAATGACTTTCGGGTTATCGATGGCCCGGTTGAATCTGCTCATTTTCAGTGCCGGGCGCGCGAACCGAGCGCGGGCCAGCGCTTTTAAAATCGCCGCGTTCTATTGGAAAGGCCAACCATATCATCGGGTTGCTCAGGGATTGTATTTCGATCGAGCGCGACTTCGCTGCCTGCTTTGGCCGCATAAAATTTCGTCATGACATCAGGCGGCCGACGACGCGCCCGGCTAAAGGGTCGCTGGGGCTTTTTCTTCTTCCTCTGCGGTCAGATTTGGCCGAACCACCGTAACGGTGCAGAGGGCTTCGGCGGCAACCTTAGCCGAGACGCTGCCAAGCAGTGTACGCAGCAGGGAGTTCTGCCGCGCGCCGATCAGAATGTGATCGATCCGGTTGTTGCGCGCGAATTCGAGAATGGCGCCGGCGGGATCGACCGCTTCGAGCACGTGCACGGTGAGGCGGGGCTCCTCCAGCCTCAGTGGCTCGGCCCAATTCCGCAGGCCGACCAGCCTGTCGATCTGCCGGTTTTGGCCTTGCTCGTCGAGCGTGAAGTCGATGGTGAGCCGGCCCTGCTTGAGCACGTTGAGGCATGCAAGGCGCGCGGAGGGCAGCGTCGCCAGAATGCGTCCGGCCGTGACGCGCAACGCATCGTTGAGCGCCGCGGACCCTTCCGCCAGGTCGATGGCGACGGCAACGATCGGTGCGGACGAGAGTTGGGCGGCCAAAGCTTGCTTGGTGCGTGGCTGCGCCACATCCTGATTGAACCGCCGGCGCAGCACGGTGGTCAGCGGATCGCGCTTCAATCGTTCCGAGCGCTTGGTCAGCTTGACCTGGGTTGGGTGGCTCAGATCGAAAGCCAGCTGCGCCGCCGTCGGATAGCGCCAGGCGGGTTCGATCTCGAGGCAGCGCAGCACGATTTCTTGTAACCAAGGCGGATAGTCGTCCCGCAAGCCGCGCGGCGGATCCGGGTCGCGCCAGAGCCGCCGGCGCATGCCGCGCAGCGTCTCGCTTTCGCCGAAGGGCCGCACGCCGGTCGAAAAGAAATAGAGCAAGACGCCCAAGGCGAACAGGTCGCTGCGCGGATCGTTGCGGAAGCCGCGCAACTGTTCGGGCGACATATAGGGCGCCGTGCCGAACGGCAGGCGGAACTCTTCCTGCATCAGATCTGGAAGCCGCTCGTGATGGGAGAGGCCGAAATCGAGCAGCACGGCTTCGCCGCTCGGCCGCATCATGATGTTGCTCGGCTTGATGTCGAGGTGGATCACGTGCTGGCGATGCAGGTCGTTGAGAGCCTGGGCTATTTTCACGCCGATTTCCGCCACTTCGGCATAAGGCAAAGGCAGATCGTCGAGCCGCTTCAGCAAAGTCGTGCCGGCGATGGCTTCCATCACGATGTAGGGATGCACCGCAAAATCGCCGGCGGCGACGAACTTCGGGACGTGCACGCCGGAAAGTCGCGGCAGGATCATCTGCTCCATTTCGAAACTAACGATGGCGGCAGGATCGGCACCTTCACCGATTTTCGGCACCTTCATCAGCATTGGCGTCGTCGCGCCCGGACGGGAGACCCGCCACAGCGTCGCCATGCCGCCAAGATGCGCAATTTCTTCGAGCCGGAAGCCATCGACGATCACACCGGGCTCGTGCAATGGCTTAGCCATTGTTCATTTTCCGACGAATAGGCGGTTGGCCAGCCATATCGGTAGACCTTTTTTACGGATCGCGGTGGCGGCCTGCTCGATGTCATAGGGCGCGCGGCAATAAGTGATCTCGCGCTTGTCGGTATCCAGCATGGCGTACGACGCGGCCGGATTGCCATCACGCGGTTGACCCACCGAGCCGAGCACCACGAGCCAGCGCCGTCCCTGCAGCAACGGTACGGCAGCGCCGGTCGTCGGCGTGAACGCGGTCATTTTCGCCGTCGGCGACATGCTGTAGATGGCGGGCTGGTGGACGTGGCCGCAAAAGGTGATCTGCGCGGGATTGAGGGAGAGGCTGCGCGAGGCCTCCACGGTGCTCGTTACATAGGTCCAGGCCGGCGGGTTGCTCGCTTCGGAATGCACGTAAAGCCGGTCG
>DAIMKK010000549.1:0-2172 GCA_036721745.1 Pseudolabrys sp.
AGAAGCTGCAAGAACGTCTCGCCAAGTTGGCGGGCGGCGTTGCGGTGATCCGTGTCGGCGGCGCCACCGAGATCGAGGTGAAGGAACGCAAGGATCGCGTCGATGACGCGATGCATGCGACCCGCGCCGCGGTCGAGGAAGGCATCCTGCCGGGCGGCGGCGTCGCGCTGTTGCGCGCCACCGAGGCCCTTAAGAAGGTCAAGACCGCGAACGAAGACCAGAAGCACGGTGTCGATATCGTGCGCAAGGCGATCCAGACTCCGGCACGTCAGATCGCCACCAATGCCGGTGAAGACGGCTCGGTCATCGTCGGCAAGATCCTCGAAAAGGATCAGTACTCCTACGGCTTCGACGCACAGGCCGGCGAATACGGCAATCTCGTCACCAAGGGCGTCATCGACCCGACCAAGGTCGTGCGTTCGGCGATCCAGGGCGCGGCATCGGTTGCCGGCCTCTTGATCACCACGGAAGCGATGGTTGCCGAAGTTCCGCAGAAGAAGGCGCAAGGCGGTATGCCTGGCGGCGGCGGAATGGGCGGCATGGGCGGCGGTGGAATGGACTTCTAAACCATCCGCTCCAGCCAAAAATAAAGAAGGCCCGGGAGAAATCCCGGGCCTTTTCGTCACACAGCGCTGAAAATGAAAACGACCACAAATGAGAGGCGCGGGTACATCCGCCGTCGCCTTGAATCTCATCGTGGCCGTCAGGGCGTTCCGTACTCAACACTTCCGGATCGCCAACTTGACCTCCATATAGGGGCTAGTTGTGTCATTTCAATGACGGTCCCATGCAGACTTTGTTTACGATTGGCTACGAGAAGGCCCTGCCCGCCGCCGTGTTAGGCGAACTCAAGCGCGCCAAAATTGATCTGCTGGTCGATACCCGCGCGGTCGCCGCCTCGCGCCGTCCCGGATTTTCCAAGCGCCAGCTTGCGGCTTCGCTCGATGAAATCGGCATTCCCTATTTGCATTTGCAAAAACTGGGCACGCCAGCGGAAGGCCGGCACGCCGCACGCGCCGGCAACCTCGACACGCTTTGGCGCATCTACGACAAGCATATCAAAACGCCGGAAGCGCAAGCAGCGCTCGGCGAATTGCTGGCGCTGATCAAATCTGGCAAACGCGTCTGCCTACTCTGCTACGAGCGCGATCCGAACGAGTGCCACCGCAGCCGCATCGCCGCGTTGGTGAAGAAGCGCACGCGCGTCAAGATCGAGAATCTGATCCCGCCGATTTTCTAGCTATTCGGCCGGCTGCGCCAGACGGCGCGCGCGTTCCACGCCCGACACCAGGAACACGATGCCGAGCACGCCCACCAGGAACACTGCGGCAATGCCGGCAACCGCCTTCAGCAAGAGATCGAAGCCGCCGCGGCTGTAGAGCCAGGCGATGATCGACACCGCCGCGCCCGACGACACGAATGTGAGGAAATAGCGCACCGCATAGACGCGGCCGCGCCAGGCATCGGCGGTGTAGCGCGCGATCACCAGATCGCCGACCGTCACCTGTCCGTAGATCGCCGCCATGGTGACGGCGAGCGCCACGATCAGCATCATGCCGCTCGAGTTGGCCGCCCACAAAATGCCGAGCAATTGCAGCGCCACGATCACGGCGAATAATTGATACGGCTTGATCCACTCGACCAGCCGTCCGACTGCGATCTGCGCCACCGCGCCGCACATGAACACCGCGGTCGCGACCGATCCAACCAAGAGCAGCGGGACGTCGGCGCCCAGCCGCTCGTCCACGATCTTGGGCAGCGCGATCGAGATGGTGTTGAACGTCAAGCCGCCGGTGAGCGAAACCACCACATAGAGCCCGAACATGATTAGCGCCGCGCGGTGCGAGAGCACCACGTCGGCGGTCGTTTTACGGCTCGCCGTGTGGTGGCGGTCGTCGGGAACCAAAATGACGTAGGCGATGCCGGTGGCGATGCACACCAGCGCCGGCACCAGGAAGGCCGCGCGCCAGCCGAGCCAAGAGGCGATCGCGGCGGCGATGCCGGCGGCGAGCGCCGCGCCCAGATTGCCGCATACGCCATTGAACGCGATGGAGCGTCCCTGCGCCTTGGAGGCTTCCAGCAGCATCGGCATGCCGACCGGGTGATAGATCGCGGCGAATACCCCGAGCGCGAACAGGGCGATGGCGAGCCCCACCAGATTGGGCGCCGCCG
>DAIMKK010000550.1:0-2169 GCA_036721745.1 Pseudolabrys sp.
CCCACGACATCCGTAATGCCGCCACCGACAAACACCGCACCGTGGACGATACGCCGGCCGGCGGCGGCCCCGGCATGGTGATGAAGGCGGACGTGCTGGCAAAATCTCTCGATAGCCTTGCGCTAGATACAGTTCCGCACGACCATCGCCCGCGCCTGCTGATGAGCCCGCGGGGAACACCACTGACGCAGCGAAAGGCGGCAATGCTGGCCGCCGGGCTCGGCGTCGTGATCGTCTGCGGCCGCTTTGAAGGCGTCGATGAACGGCTGATCAAGGCGCGCAAACTGGAGGAAGTTTCGCTCGGCGATTTCGTGCTCTCCGGCGGCGAGCCGGCGGCGATCGCTTTGCTCGATGCCTGCGTGCGGCTACTGCCCGGGGTCCTGGGCAAGGAGGCCTCGATCGCCGAGGAGAGTTTTGCCGACGGGCTCTTGGAATACCCGCAATACACCCGGCCCCCAGTATTCGAGGGTGAGCCGATCCCGGAGGTGCTGCTGTCGGGCGACCACGGTAAGATCGCGGCCTGGCGGCGGGCCGAGGCCGAACGGCTCACCCGGGAGCGACGCACGGACCTCTGGGCGGCCTATTTGGCCCGTAAAAAGCCCCAAAACGGGCCCAAAACGCGAGGGTGACAAGGCGCAAGCTTTGTCGTAGAAGCTCGCCCAACCCATTCAGACCAGACAAGACCGCGCGCCGGTTGCTGGCGCAGCCGACGGAGAGTTAAGCCATGAACATCATCCAGCAGATCAATAAAGAGCAGGTCGAGAAACTCTCAGCCGGTAAGACCATTCCCGACTTCGCGCCGGGCGATACTGTGCTGGTCAACGTCAAGGTAGTGGAAGGCGACAAGAGCCGCATCCAGGCCTACGAGGGCGTCTGCATCGGCCGCTCAGGCGGCGGCATCAACGAAAACTTCACCGTGCGCAAGATTTCCTACGGCGAAGGCGTCGAGCGCGTGTTCCCGCTCTACGCGCCTATGATCGACTCGATCAAGGTCGTGCGCCGCGGCAAGGTGCGCCGCGCCAAGCTGTATTACCTGCGCGGTCTGCGCGGCAAAAAGGCGCGCATCGAAGCGCAGGCGACCGGCGGACCGGAAGCGGCCGCCGAGGCCGACACCAAAAAGTGAGATCGCGGCCATACTGGAATGCATGAAGGGGCCGCCGTTCGGCCCCTTTTTCTTGAGCCCTACTGGCGCTAGATAGCGCATGATCCCGAAAAGTGGGAACCGGTTTTCGGATACGATCATGCGCAATGTGAAATAGCCCTGCGTAACGGAGAGTGAGACGATGGCGAAACCGCGCACCCTCTACGACAAGATCTGGGACGACCATCTGGTGGACGAGGCACCGGATGGAACCTGTTTGATCTACGTCGACCGCCATCTGGTGCATGAGGTGACCTCGCCGCAGGCCTTCGAGGGTCTGCGCACGGCGGGCCGCAAGGTGCACGCGCCGGAGAAAACTTTGGCCGTGGTCGACCACAACGTGCCGACCTCCGACCGCAACAAGCCCAATCCCGATCCGGAATCGACCGAGCAGATCGCGGTCATGGCGCAGAACGCCAAGGACTTCGGCATTGAATATTTCAACGAGTTCGACAAGCGCCAGGGCATCGTCCACATCATCGGGCCCGAGCAGGGCTTCACGCTGCCCGGCACCACCATCGTGTGCGGCGATAGCCACACGGCGACGCACGGCGCCTTCGGCGCGCTCGCGTACGGCATCGGCACCTCGGAAGTCGAGCACGTGCTGGCGACGCAGACGCTGATCCAGAAGAAATCCATGAACATGAGGGCGGTGGTCGACGGCCAATTGCCGCAGGGCGTCACCGCCAAGGACATCATTCTTGCCATCATCGGCGAGATCGGCACGGCCGGCGGCACCGGTTACGCGCTGGAATATGCCGGCGAGGCGGTACGAGCGTGCTCGATGGAAGGGCGCATGACCATCTGCAATATGTCGGTGGAAGGCGGCGCCAAGGCCGGCTTCATCGCGCCCGACGAGAAGGCCTACGCCTATCTCAAGGACAGACCGAAAGCGCCGAAAGGCAACGCCTGGGACGAAGCCATGCGCTATTGGGAAACGCTTTCCTCCGATGACGGTGCGCATTTCGACCGCGAGATCAGGCTCGACGCCGCCAAACTGCCGCCGCTGGTGACCTGGGGCACCAGCC
>DAIMKK010000551.1:0-2157 GCA_036721745.1 Pseudolabrys sp.
TGTTCGACGTCACCCATGGCGGCGCCATTTCGCTGGAGCCGGGCGGCCAGTTCGAGCTCTCCGGCGCGCCGGTGGAGAACGTGCACCAGACCGCCTCCGAACTGATGGCGCATCTGGCGCAGGTGCGCGAGGTGGCCAAGCCCTTAGGGATAGGCTTCCTCGGCATGGGCATGACGCCGAACTGGACCCGCGCCGACATGCCGATGATGCCGAAAGGCCGCTACCGCATCATGACCAATTACATGCCGAAGGTCGGCACGCTCGGCCTCGACATGATGTATCGCACCTGCACGGTACAGGCGAACCTCGACTTCTCATCAGAAGCCGACATGGTGAAAAAGCTGCGGGTGTCGCTGGCGCTGCAGCCGGTGGCGACCGCATTGTTCGCCAATTCGCCGTTCACGCAAGGCAAGCCGAACGGACTTCTCTCTTTCCGCTCGCACATCTGGACCGACACCGACAATAACCGCTCCGGTATGCTGCCCTGGGCGTTCGAGGACGGCATGGGTTTCGAGCGCTGGGTTGATTACGCGCTCGGCGTGCCGATGTATTTCATCAAGCGCGGCGACAAATATATCGACGTCGCCGGGAAGTCGTTCCGCGATTTTTTCGCCGGTAAGCTCGCCGAACTGCCGGGCGAACGGCCAACCATTTCCGACTGGGCCAATCATTTGAGCACGATTTTTCCCGAGGTGCGGCTCAAGCGGTATCTCGAAATGCGCGGCGCCGACGGCGGGCCGTGGCGGCGCTTGCCCTCGCTCGCGGCCTTTTGGGTCGCGCTGCTGTACGACGACGACGCGCTTACCGCCTGCTGGGATATGGTCAAAGGCTGGAGCGCGGCCGAGCGGCAGAAGCTGCGCGACGACGTGCCCCGGCTCGGCTTTGCCGCCGAAATCCGCGGCCGCAACGTGCTCACGTTGGCGCAGGAGACGCTGCGCTTTGCCACGCGCGGGCTGGCGCGCCGCAAATATCTCGACCGCAACGGCCGCGACGAGACGCGCTATTTGCGTCCGCTCGAGGAGTCGATCGCGCGCGGCATCACGCCGGCGGAGGAACTGTTGGATAAATTCCGCGGGCCGTGGAAAGGCTCGGTCGAGCCGATTTTTGAGGAATATGCTTACTAGCGCGCGATCTTATGGCTAAGGCGACACCGGCGACGCTCGCATTGGAAAAGGCAGGCATCGCGTTCAAGCGTCACAAATATGACTACGATCCGAACGCCGAGCGCATCGGCATGCAGGTCGCACAAGCGCTCGGCATCGAGCCGGAGCGGCTGTTCAAGACGCTGATGGCACGGGCAGGGGATGCGGTGGTGTGTGTGCTCGCGCCGTCCGACCGCGAGGTGAACCTGATGAAGTTCGCGCAGGCGGCCGGCGCCAAAAGCGCCGCCATGCTCAGCGCGGCTGAAGAGTACGCGTCTAGAGCGTGGGCTGATCGGTCTGGCTTGTTCGATAACGGTTAGGCAGCGACCGCATTTCGCCAGGAACGGTCATTCGTCTGTGCCGTGAGACGCCGATCGCAGGCCCGACGGCGGACGGCCGGAAAAAATCATTCGCTTCTTTGCGGTGCCGCGGGACCCGCGTGCCTTTCGCGATATTTGGGCCCGGGCCCTCGCATGTAATGTCGTTCGGGCCGGTACGAGACGGATGCCGGCATCAGCTTTTCAAGCAGCCGCCGCCATTTCGAGGGGCGGCGTGAATGCTCTTTTCCATACAAGAATGCCATATCGGACGTCCCAAGATTGCGAGTTCTACGGGCACCATTTTCGGCGCGCCGATCGGTTTGGCGAACGCGACCCGATCCCGCTGGATTGATCGGGACACAGCGTTGCCGTGGTCTAGGTACTAAGGAGCATGGGTATGAGGGTTGCGGCACACGTCGCCACAATCAGGTAAGGTAATACCTCCAAGACGAATCTCGACATTCGCTCCAGCATGGAAGGACCCCGTGGTGTCTAAGTCCGGCATCATTCAAACGTATATTTCATACGACTATATTAATTTCAAACAACCGTTTTAGGCAGAACGATGGCTTTTGGCCTCCGGCGGCTCATCAAAGATATTTGCATTCTGTTGCAAGAGGCATTATCTAGTTGATTCAAACGCTTGTTTGAATTGAGGGCCAAATGACCCGTCCGGCGGAATACACGCGCCAGTC
>DAIMKK010000552.1:0-252 GCA_036721745.1 Pseudolabrys sp.
TATCTTGGCCGCGCGCGACCTGATCGTGGCCGCGCCTAAACTGGTCACGCCGATGACCATGATGGTGCTGGCCATCCGCTTGTACGATGTCGGCCTGCGCGACGACGCCGTGTTCTGGTTCTACGTCGCCAAGGACCGCTATATCGTGATGTCGGAAGTGCTCGACGTGAAGACGCAAGCTCTCGCGCAGGCCGACGACGCGGTGCGCAATTTCTCAACTCTCGCCGGGCCGTTCATCAACGGCTACGCGTT
>DAIMKK010000552.1:262-2154 GCA_036721745.1 Pseudolabrys sp.
GTCGAGAATAACCCTTACGAAGTCATGTTCATGGCGCGGGCGCCCGCGCTGCCCGGCGACCGCGCCGAGAACGCCAAGCGAGCGATCGCCAACGCCAAGGAGCGCGCTACCAAGGAGCGCGCCTATTTCGACGATGCCAAGATGCGTGAGGCTTACTACGCCACGCGCAAGCGCAATGAGGCCGACGTCAAGTTTTGCTGGAAGTAGCAGCGCGCCGAAGGAGAAAGCTAATGCTGTTTGGTCCCTGTGTCGAAGGTCCGGTTGCCCCGTTCTTGAGCGCGGGCGCGCTCTGTTCCGGCGGCGCCGGTTTCGTCTCGGCGGTGATCGCAACGCTCGCCGCAAGCGCCAAGACGGCGCCCGCGAAGTCGCTCGGCAAGGCGGTGCCGCAGGTCGATCGGCTGGCGGTGCGCATGGTCACCGATAATATTGTCATCCAGTTCATACCGACCGAAAAGCGCGACGGCCTCACCATCGAGCGCAAGAGCGGCAATACCAGCCCCGACAAGCCGCCGCGCACCATCCTCAACGGCGAATGGGGCCTCGCCATGCACGCGCAATCCTTTGTCGGCGCGGACGAGCGCAACGTGCTGATCGATTTCGGCTACACGCCGGAAGTGCTCATCAACAATCTGTCGATCCTCAAGATCGATCCGTCGACCTTCGACGCGCTGGTGTTGAGTCACGGCCATTACGACCACTTTGGCGGCATGGTCGGCTTCCTCAATGCGACCAAAGGCAAGCTGAAAGGCAAAATGCCGTTCTATGTCGGCGGCGAGGACACGTTCTGCCTGCGCCGCAATCCGGGCGGCAATTTCGGCGCGCTCGACCGCAAGGCGATCCTGGGCGCCGATCTCACGCTGATGATGGCTGCCGAGCCGGCGATCGTCGCCGACCACGCCTTCACCACCGGACGCATCGGGCAGACCTCGTTCGAGACGCCGTTGCGGGCGACCGATGAGATCGTCGGCATTTTCGACGGCTTCGGCTGCTTCCCGGAAAAAATGCCGGCCGAGAAGAACGTCGGCAAATATATCCCCGACGATTTCGAGCACGAACTCGCCACCGTCTACCTTATCAAGGACAAGGGCTTGGTGGTGCTCACCTCATGCAGCCACCGCGGCGTGATCAACACCGTGCGCCAGGCGATGGAAGCGTCCGGCATCGACAAAGTGTACGCGGTGATCGGCGGCTTCCACGTGGTGCCGCCGCTCGGCGACGACTACATCAACAAAACCATCGAGGAATTCCGCCAGATCGATCCGGATTACCTGATGGTCGGCCATTGCACCGGAGATCGTTTCTACGATCTCGCGCGTGCGGCGCTCGGAGACAAAGTGATCCACTCGGCGGTCGGCACGCGGTTTTTGTTCGGGACGAATTAGAAAAGCAATAGCGCGGGCGTTTGAAGGCCCGCGCCACATCACAATCGAATCCAGGCCCGTTAGAAACCCGAGCCGCCGCCACCGAAGCCACCACCGCCACCGCCGAAACGCGGCGGGCCGCCACGGCCACGGCCGCCGCCCGGACCGCCAGCGCCGCCGGCGCCGGGGACGACGCGGGGCTTCATCGGCAGCAGGCCTTCGCGCTGCATCTTCTTGCGCGCCAGCTTGCGGGCGCGGCGGATCGCTTCCGCCTTTTCCCGCGCCTTCTTTTCGGAGGGTTTTTCGTAATGGCCGCGAAGCTTCATCTCGCGGAAAATGCCCTCGCGCTGCATCTTCTTCTTGAGCGCCTTGAGGGCCTGGTCGACATTGTTGTCGCGAACGAGAACTTGCACTGCTGCTCCTTTGTTGATTAAGGGTCGGGTTTAGGGTCGAAAGCCCCGTAATACGGGGGCTTCTGAGTCGGGCGGCTCTAGCAGAAAAGGAGTTAAGAGTCCACAATTGCCACCTTAC
>DAIMKK010000553.1:0-2152 GCA_036721745.1 Pseudolabrys sp.
CCTGCCGAACCATACCAAGACGCTCGAGTTGCTCGATCGCGCGCTGGCCGAACGCACCGGCGACGATGTCACGACCTTCGCGCTGATCGAGCTCGACGGCATGGCGGATGCCTGTGCGCAGGTCGGCGTGCTCGGTGGCGACGAGCTCGTTGCCGCGGTGGCGGCGCGTCTGCAGCGAGCGTTGCCGGCGGACGCTCTGTGCGGCCGCATCGGCAGCGACGAGTTCGCGGTGGCGTTCACGGCCGCAAGCGGCGTCGATGCCGGCGCCGTCCTGCGCGCCGCCCTCGACGCCATCGCGCGCCCGCATTGGATAGATACGGTGGTGCGTATCAGCGCGCACGCCGGCTACGCGCAGGCGCCGCGCCATGCCACCACCCGCGGCGAGCTGACGCGTCGGGCCGAGCTCGCGCTGCGCGCGGCGGCCAAGAAAGGCGCGGCGGCGATCGTCGGTTTCGAGCACGCGATCGACACGGCGTCGACCGACCAGAAATTCATCCAGCGCGAATTGCCGCGCGCGCTCACCGCCAACGAATTGGAACTGCACTATCAGCCGATCGTGTCGGCGCAGGGCGCGCGCATCGTCGGCGTCGAAGCTTTGCTGCGCTGGACCCACGCCACGCGCGGGCCGATTCCGCCGGCGACCTTCATCCCGGTCGCCGAACAGATGGGACTGATGGATACGCTCGGCGCCTTCGTGCTGCGCCGCGCACTGAGCGAAGCCAAGCGCTGGCCGGACCTCTACGTGGCGGTGAACCTGTCGCCGCTGCAGGTGCGCGACGCCTCCATCGTCGAGCTGGTGCGCTCGGCTCTCGCCGACAGCGGCGTGCCGCCGGCACGGCTGATGCTGGAAATCACCGAAGGCGTGCTGATCGATAATCCGGACGAGATGGTCAAGCGCATCGAGGACCTGCACGCACTCGGCGTGCGCATCGCGTTGGACGATTTCGGCTCCGGCTATTCGAACTTGGGCTATCTGCAGCGCTTCCCGCTCGACAAACTCAAGATCGACCGCAGCTTTGTGTTGGCGCTCGGCAGTTCCGCCAATGGCGGAGTGATCATCCAGGCGATCGTCGCACTCGGGCGCGCGCTCGGCCTAACGGTGGTGGTGGAGGGTGTGGAGACCGAGCAGCAACGCGTCTTGTTGCGGCTGGCCGGCTGCGACGAGATGCAGGGCTATCTGTTCGCCCGGCCGGCGCCGGCCAAGGCCATCGACCGGCTGCTTGGGAAGTCCACCGGTAGCGGCCGCATGCTGCCGCCCCTGTCGCCGGCGACGCTGACAGCCTGATCGCAAGCCTATAAAGTCGTCTCCAATCTGCCGGAGACTATAAAATGATCCCCAATGCCTGGGCGGGCTTCGATTTCGGCCTCGGACCCGACGTTGAGATGCTGCGCAAAACCGCGCACGATTTCGCGCAGGACCGCATCGCGCCGCGCGCCGACGCGATCGATCGCGACAATACCTTCCCGCGCGATCTGTGGCCGGAAATGGGCGCGCTCGGCCTGCACGGCATCACGGTCGAGGAGGAATACGGCGGCTCGGGCCTCGGCTATCTCGATCACTGCGTGGCGATGGAGGAAATCTCGCGCGCCAGCGCGGCAGTTGGCCTTTCCTACGGCGCGCATTCCAATCTCTGCGTCAACCAGCTCAGCCGCAACGGCAATGCCGCGCAGAAGAAGAAATATCTGCCCAAGCTGATTTCCGGCGAGCATGTCGGCGCGCTCGCCATGTCCGAGCCCGGCGCCGGTTCCGACGTGGTGTCGATGCGCACCCGCGCCGACAAGAAGGGCGACCGCTACATGCTCAACGGTTCGAAAATGTGGATCACCAACGGCCCGGTCGCCGACACGCTGGTGGTCTATGCCAAGACCGACCGCACGGCGGGCGCGCGTGGCATTACCGCCTTCATTATCGAGAACAGCATGAAGGGCTTTGCCCCGGCGCAGAAGCTCGACAAGCTCGGCATGCGCGGCTCCGACACCTCGGAGCTGGTATTCACCGACTGCGAAGTGCCGGAGGGCAACGTGCTGGGCGCGGTCGGCAACGGCGTCAACGTGCTGATGTCCGGCCTCGATTACGAGCGCGTGGTGCTCGCCGCAGGGCCCTTGGGCATCATGCAGGCCTGCATGGACGTGGTGATCCCCTACGTGCACG
>DAIMKK010000554.1:0-1161 GCA_036721745.1 Pseudolabrys sp.
GATCGACTGCCACGTGCACGCCATCCACAGCGAGGTCAATGTTCGCTTCATGGAGGCGATGCCGCTGACCCTGATCGCGGCGCGCGCGGCGACGCGATTGCGCGCCATGCTCGACCGCGGCTTCACGACCGTGCGTGACACCGGCGGCGCCGACTGGGGTATCAAGACAGCGATCGAAACCGGACATATCGTCGGTCCGCGGCTTTATATCGCCGGACAGTCGATCGGCCCCACCGGCGGCCATTCGGATTCGCGCCGGCGCACCAACCGCGGCGGCGAATGCGTCTGCTGTAACGGCCTGCAATTCAAATCCGCCATCGCCGATGGCGTTGATGAAGTCCGCAAGTCCGCGCGCGAGCAGATGCGCCAGGGCGCCGACCATGTAAAGATCATGATGTCCGGCGGCGTCGCTTCCCCCTACGATCCGCTCGACAGCCTGCAATTCTCCGATGGCGAGGTCAGTGCGGCGGTGGAAGAGGCAACCGCGTTCGGGCGCTACGTCTGCGCCCATGCCTACTCGGCGGAGGCCATCACCCGCGCCGCGCGCCTCGGCGTCCGCACCATCGAGCACGGCAATCTGATCGACGACGCCAGCGCCAGGGCGATGGCGGAAAAGGGCATGTACCTTGTTGCGAACCTCGTCACTTACTATGCCATGAAAGAGCGGGCCGCCCAGTGGGGCATGATCGGCGAAAGCCTCGCCAAGAACGAAATCGTGCTGCAGGGCGGACTGAAGTCGCTGGAGATCTGCAAGCGCCATGGCATTCCCGTCGCCTATGGCAGCGACCTTTTGGGCGAGTTGCATTGGGACCAGTCAAAGGAGTTCACCATCCGCCAGGAGGTGGTCGCGCCGATCGAGATCATCCGCTCGGCGACCACGATCGGCGCCGAGGTCCTGCGCATGCCGGGCAAGCTGGGCACATTACAGCCAGGCGCCTTTTCCGACGCCATCGTCGTCGACGGCAACCCGCTGAAAGACCTTGCGCTGCTTGGCGATCAAGGCAAACATCTCTCCCTGATCATGAAGGCCGGTATCTTGCACAAGAACCGGCTGAATTGATTGCAGGGGCTCGTAGCGAGGCGATCTTGACTCTCGTACCGGCATGGACCTCGTCGCGCGTTGTCGGCCGCATGGCGCTCGGAGCGGCGGCCGGGGGGTCG
>DAIMKK010000554.1:1171-2152 GCA_036721745.1 Pseudolabrys sp.
ACAAAGAGATGAGATCATGATCCGATTCAATCTAATCGGATCATGGTCGAGAGAGGCGATCTTGACCGTCGTTCCCGGATGGACTTCATCACGCGTTGTCGGCCGCATGGCGCTCGGAACCGCGGCCGGCGTGTCGCTTGCGTATATCCTGTTGCCGATGTTTTTCGTGATCTGGCTGGCGTTCTTCGCACAGGAAATTCCGTCGTTCCCCCCGGAAGGCTATTCGCTGAAGTGGTTTCGCGCCGTGCCCGGCAACGACAGGTTCGTCTCGGGATTTCTCCTCAGCCTGCAGGTCGCTGTGGTCGCGACGTCGATCGGCCTGGCCATCGGCGTTCCCGCCGCGGTTTGCCTGGTGCGGGGACGCTTCATCGGACGTGAGGCGGTGAACAACCTGTTGTTGCTGCCGCTGATCGTGCCGGGCATCGTGCTCGGCATCGCGCTCTATGTCTTCCATGTCGAAACCGAGATCGCCACCGGCTGGCCGATCCTCGGTTCACTGGGCGGCCTGGTCGCCGGTCACGTGCTGATAGCCATCCCCTGGACGGTGCGCCTCATCACCGCCAGCCTCGTCGGCATGGACCGCGCCGTCGAGGAAGCCGCGCAAAGCCTCGGCGCCAACCGCCTGACCACGTTCCGGCGCATCACCTTGCCGGCTATCTTGCCGGGCATTGTCGCGGCCTCCTTGTTCGGCTTCATCGCCTCGTTCGGAAATCTGGAAATGAGCCTGTTCCTCGTCGGTCCCGGCCGCACCACCCTGCCGATCGCGATCCTGCAATATCTCGAATGGAAGATCGACCCGACCATCGCGGCGGTGTCGGTTCTGCAGATGCTGTTTATCGGCGGCGCCATGCTGTTGACCGATCGCTTCGTCAACATCGGCCGCGTGGTCTGACGATGGCGCGCCTGCGGTTGACCGGCATCACCAAGTACTATGGCGGCGTCAGGGCCGCTGATGACCTTTCGCTCGACATTGCCGATGGC
>DAIMKK010000555.1:0-2150 GCA_036721745.1 Pseudolabrys sp.
GAATGTCGGGATGCATGGCGTTGAGCGTGATGGCGGTGTCGATCAGCGTCTCGCCTTTGCGCATTGACGAGGAACTGGTCGACATGTTCATGACGTCGGCGCCCAGCCGCTTGCCGGCCAGCTCGAACGAGGACTGGGTGCGCGTGGAGACCTCGAAGAACAGATTGATCTGGGTGCGGCCGCGCAGCGAGGTGCGCTTTTTTTCGACCTGGCGATTGAGCTCGACGAATTCCTCGCCGAGATCGAGCAGGCCGGAAATCTCCGCGTGCGAAAGCCCTTCGATCCCCAACAGGTGCTTTTTGTTGAGGACGAACGATGATTTCGGCGCAATGTTCATTAAAGGCAGGTCTATAGGCGCAAGTTCCGCCCGCGGCAAGGGCGTCGGCTGCCGATCCACAGCCGGCTGGGTAATCAGCCTCGAATTTGCACATCATAATGAACGCGCCGCCTCATTGCCTCTGGAACCATCGCGGGCGTTCCCACGTTGACTCCCCGAATGCCCGGACGCTGGGCAAAAGGAGGCACCATGAAGACGATTTTTAAATTTGCGGCAGCCGTCGCCTTGACAGGCGCGCTTGCCGTTGCCGCGGCTACGCCGAGCGAAGCTCGCCACGGCCATAACGCCGCTGCGGCGATTGGTTTCGGGGCCGGAGCCCTCGTCGGCGCCGCGGTCGCGGGCTCGGCCTACAACGGCGGCTATTACGGTCCTGGTTACGGCTACTACGCCGAGCCGGGCTACGCCTATGACGATAGCTACGCCTACGAGCCGGCGCCGGCTTATTACTCGCCTGCGCCGCGCTACTACTACGGCGGTTCGCGCTATCGTAGCGGCGAGAATTGCACGGCATCGCCGGCATCGAGCAACTTCGGCGCCTGTAACTAACGAGCTTTCGATAACGAATGAGCGAGGGCGGGCTTCGGCCCGCCCTTTCTTTTTTTGGGGAGGCCGGAACGGGTTCCCGGTGTTCCGTGTTGTCTTGCAACTTCATCAGTTGCCCAGAACCAAGGACATGAAGGAGGCTGCATGACATCGATCTTGAAATACGCGGCTGCGGCCGCATTGACTGGCGTGCTCGTGGTTGCTGCGACAATGCCAAGCGAGGCGCGACACCACCAACGCAAGGCTAAGGCGGCGCCGGTGGCCGTGGTCGTGCAACCCACGCCCGGCTTCACCGGCGCCAATTCCGGCAGCTATTATTCTTCGGTCTATAATCCCCGCTTCGGCTACGTACCGGAGCTGGGCTATTCGAACGCGGTTTCGTTCAGGATCTATCCCCTCAGCGACTAACCGCGTTTCAACCCGGCCAGGCGATCGAGCGCGCCTTGCAGAATATAGGCGGCGGCGTGCTGGTCGATCACCTCCGCGCGCCGCGCGCGGCTCATGTCGATTGCGATCAGTTCGCGCTCGACCGCGGCGGTGGACAGCCGTTCGTCCCACAGCGCGATCGGCAGTGGCGTGAGCTTGGCAAAATTGCGGGCGAAGGCGCGGGTCGATTGCGCGCGCGGGCCCTCGGTGCCGTCCATGTTGATGGGCAGGCCGAGTACAAAGCCGACCGCGGAGCGCTCGGCGGCGAGCGCGAGGACACGGGCCGCATCGGCGGCGAATTTTGTCCGCGCGATGGTCTCGACTCCGGCCGCCAGTCTGCGGTCGGGATCGCTCGAGGCCACGCCGATAGTTTTGCTGCCGAGGTCGAGCCCGATCAGCCCGCCGCGCGGCGGAAAATGTTCGGCGGCTTCGACCAGGGGCAAAATGACAGCCATTCACGGCACCGTGCCTTGCGGCAGGCTCGCCGCGTGGGTGGCGATCGCGCCCGACGTGGTGAACCAGACCTTGTCGCCGGCCTTGCGCACGATGTGATGGAGCGCGCGCGCGAGATGCTTGAAGCGGTGCGGCTGGCCCATGATGTAGGCGTGCAGCGCGATTCCCATCACCAGCGGGCGCTTTTCGCATTCGGCGTGCAACACGTCGAAAGCATCGACGATCATGTCGGCGAAGTCGGCGCCTTCGCGCTTGCGTGCGACGATCTGCGGAATGTCGTTGAGCTCCTGCGGGTAGGGCACCGACAGGATGCGGCCCTTGCGCGTCTTCATCCACGTCGGTTGGTCGTCGTGGCACCAGTCCAACAGATAATTGTAGCCGGCTTCCTGCA
>DAIMKK010000556.1:0-2148 GCA_036721745.1 Pseudolabrys sp.
CGCTGGGCCGGGCGAGGCGGTTGCCCGCGTCGTTACCTGCGGCTCGGGGCTGACCATCCAGCACGCCAAAGCCGGCCGGCGCAAAATTAAATTTCCACGCATCATCGGCCATGAGATCACCGGCGAAATCGTCGACGTCGGTGCCGGCACTTCGGGGCTCAAAGTCGGCGATGGCGTCACATCGTACTTCTATCTCAACTGCGGCCATTGCCGTTATTGCCTCTCCCAGCTTGAGCAGCTGTGCGAGCACAGCGACGGCAATGTCGGGTTGGAGTGCGACGGCGGCTATGCGGAATACATCAAGCTGCCCGCGCACATCTTCATCAAATACCCGGAAGGGCTCGACTACAAAAAACATCCGGCGGAAATGGGCGTCATCACCGACGCACTGGCGACGCCCTACAAGGTGCTGCGCCGCGCCTCGATCAAGGCCGGCGAGACGGTGGCGGTCATCGGCGCCGGCGGCGGTCTCGGCATTCACCAGGTGATGATGGCGAAATGGGCGAAAGCGCGCGTGATCGCGGTCGATACGGCGGCCGACAAATTCGACGCCTGTCGCAAGGCCGGCGCCGACGAAGTGGTCAATCCGCGCGACGGCGACGTGGTCGAGGCGCTGCGCGATCTCACCCATGGCGCCGGCGTCGATGTAGCGATCGATTACGTTTGCACCACGGCGACGCTGGAGGCCGGCGTCAAGGCGCTCGCCCGGCGCGGCCGTCTGGTCATTCTTGGCGGCGCTGCGCAGCCGTTTAACGTGGCGGCATACGACATGCTGACCAAGGAACAGGCGATCCTCGGCAGCCGTTATGTCACGCGCGTCGAGATTCTGGAGACCTGCGATCTGGTCGCGCGCGGCGAGGTGCGGCCGCTGGTGACCGTCATCCGGCCGATGCAGGAGGCCGAAGCGGTGCACGATTTGGTGGAGCGCGGACAGGTAACCGGGCGGGCGGTGTTGCGCATCGCCTGAGCAGCCGGAGCCCTATTTCTTGCGGATACGGAAGCTGAGGATGCCGTCCGCTTCCGCCTTGCCTTCGAGGCTGTCGCCGGTCTGCCGCAGCAAATTCGGAATGTCGATCGCGGTCAGCGGATCGGTGCATTCCGCCACGATTAGATCGCCGGTTTTCAGACTGGACAGCATCTTGCGCACCCGCAACGCCGGCAGCGGGCATTTCAGGCCGCGCAGATTCATGGTCATTTCCGCCATGTCTTTAAGCCCGGTTCGGGTTGCTGTGCGGGTCGCGTTGTTCAGCTAGACTGAATATTCTGGGCTCTACAAGGTCAAGCGCGAGAAAATGGCTGCGGCATCCGACTCGATACAGACAATTACCCGGCTGACGCCGCTGGCCGAGGTGCTGGCGTTGATCGACCGGGAGGTGAAGCCGGTTGAGCCGCGCAGCGTTGAGTTGCGTCTGGCGGTGGGATCTATATTGGCGGCGGATGTGACGGCACCAACGCTGCCGAAGGCGCCGATTGCCATTCTCGATGGCTGGGCGCTGGCAGCGGACAGCACGCTGGGCGCCGGCGGCTATGCGCCGGTACCGCTTATGCACGAGCCGCAGCGGGTCGAGGTCGGCCAGCCGATGCCGCCCGGCACAGACAGCGTGGCGCCGTTCGACGCGGTGAAAATGAACAAGGGCCGCGCCGAGGCGCTGGTCACCGTCAATCCCGGCGACGGCGTGTTGCCGGCGGGCGGCGACAGCGATCTGGGCGTTCCATTGCGCCAAGCCGGTGAGCGATTGCGCGGCACCGATCTCGCCGCATTCGCCACCGCCGGCCTTACGCGCGTCACCGTGCGTGAGCCGCGCATTCGCGCAGTGCCATTACGCGGCAACGGCATCATCGTTGCCGCCGCGCGTCTGGTGGCGAGCGATATCGAGTATCGCGGCGGCACGGCGCCGCTGGACGACGTCGGCCGCAATCTCAACGTGGCGCTGGCGGCGGATAGCGTCGACGCCATCGTGGCGATCGGCGGAACCGGCAGCGGCCGCAACGATGCGAGCGTGCAGATGCTGGCGCGCACGGGTCGCGTTACAATTCATGGCATGGGGCTCACGCCGGGCGAAACCGCCGCGCTCGGATTTGTCGGTCCGCGGCCCGTGCTGTTGCTGCCGGGACGGCTGGACGCGGCGCTTAGCGTTTGGCTCACAG
>DAIMKK010000557.1:0-2146 GCA_036721745.1 Pseudolabrys sp.
GGTCGCGGTCGGCGTCGCCGGCGTGTTCATCGAGACGCACCAGGATCCCGATCGCGCGCCCTCCGACGGCCCCAACATGATGCCGCTGAAGGAGATGGAGCCGCTGTTGCGCACGCTGGTCGATTTCGACCGGCTGGCGAAACGCGCATGATCCCGAAAAGCATGTCCTCGACGCGATCGGGGATGGGAACCGGTTTTCGGATAAGATCACGCGCAAAATAAATAAAGCGCTGATCCACTAAAGGCTTTCGACCCGAATGGGCCGCGTTCTCAACCTCATGGCGTTCGTGATATTCGCGACGTCGCTGTTCATGCGCTCGGTCGATCCGGTCATTCCGCAGATCGCCAGCGGATTGAACGTCGAGCCGGCGACCGCCGCGCTGCTGTCCACCGCCTTCACCTTGCCTTATGCGTTGATTCAGCCGGTGCTGGGCGCGCTGGCCGATATGTTCAGCAAGGCGCGGCTGATCGCGGTGTGCATGCTCATCGGCGGCGTCACCACGCTCGCCTGCGGGTTGGTGACAAATTTCGAGACGCTGATGGGTCTGCGCGTACTCGCCGGCATGACCGCCGGTGGCATATTCCCGATTGCGTTCGCGCTCGTCGGCGACCGCGTTCCGGTCGCGCAGCGTCAGGTCGCATTAGGCAAGCTGCTATTTGCAGCCATGAGCGGCAATCTCCTGGGCGCTTCAGGCGCCGGCGTGATCGGCGACTTGATCGGTTGGCGCGGCGTGTTCTTCGTCACCGGCGGCATCGACCTGATCGCGCTCGCCTTCGCGATTCCAGGCTTTCTCGGCATGAACGATGCGCCCGGACGCTTCGACCTATCGGGTTTCATTCCGAACTATCGCGCGGTGTTCGGCAATCCAATGGCAAAATATTGCTTCGGCGCCGTTTTCCTGGAAGCGATATTCCTGTTCGGCGTGTTCCCCTACATGGCTGTGCTGCTGAGTAGCGAAGGCGTCACGCGCGCTTCCATCGCCGGCCTGGTGATCGGCGGCTTTGCCGTCGGCGGCATTATTTACACGGTCGCGGTATCGCGCCTGCTTAATTACTTCGCCGAACGCCAATTGATGGCGGCCGGCGGCATGACGATGGCATTTTGCCTCATCGTGATCGCGTTGCGCATGCCATGGCCGGTGGAGTTCGCCAATTTTGTGTTGGTCGGCTTCGGCTTCTACCTGCTGCACGGCTGCATCCAGGTCTACGTCACCGAGTTGGCGCCGGCCGCTCGTGGATCGGCGATGGCCGGACATTCGGCATTCTTTTTTCTCGGGCAGGCGACGGGGCCGGTGATCTACGGCCTCGGCATTTCCAGCGGCATCGGCATCGTTCCGGTGCTGCTGCTTGGGGCCGTCGCGCTAACGGCGACGGGATGGATTTGCGCCTTGCGCTTGCGTCGAAAAACCTAGCCGCGGCCGCGATAGGGCGCGACGCCCTGGTCCGGAACCCACATATCCTTCGGCAATCGGCCGGTCTGCCAGAACACGTCGATTGGCATACCGCCGCGTGGATACCAGTAGCCGCCGATACGCAGCCATTTCGGTTTGAGCCGCGCCACCAGTTTCTTGCCGATGGCCACGGTGCAGTCCTCGTGGAAGGCGCCGTGGTTGCGGAAGCTGTTGAGGTAGAGCTTCAGCGACTTCGACTCGACCAGAAACTGTCCCGGCACGTAGTCGATCACCAGATGGGCGAAGTCGGGCTGGCCGGTGATCGGACAAACGCAAGTGAATTCCGGCGCGGTGAAGCGGGCGAGATAGTCGGTATCGGAATGCGGATTGGGCACGCGGTCGAGCACGGCGTCCTTGGGGGACGCCGGGATACGCGAAGGCCGGCCGAGTTGAAGCGTTTTCTTCGCCATGAGCAGACTAATGGCCCGCTTTCTTAAGGAATGACAAGACCCATTCCGGCCTGTAGAAACGCCCCAAAACCGGGAACCGCCATGACCGCCATTACCGACATTATCGGCCGCGAAATCCTCGACAGCCGCGGCAATCCGACCGTCGAAGTCGACGTCATCCTGGAGGACGGCTCGAAGGGCCGCGCCGCGGTACCGTCCGGCGCTTCCACCGGCGCGCATGAGGCGGTCGAGCTGCGCGACGGCGACAAGGCGCGCTACGGCGGCAAGGGCGTGCGCAAGGCGGTC
>DAIMKK010000558.1:0-2146 GCA_036721745.1 Pseudolabrys sp.
GGCCCGGGTCGCGCCCGGCCGCGGTCGACGCGCTCGCCGCGCGAACGCTGGTCAAGGGCGAACCGCTGGCGCCGCCCGCCGGCCGCGCCGATGATTTTGCCTGGCCGCGCCGCGAGGTCGGACGCGAACAGGCCAAGGGGGAAACGCCGGTGGCCTCGGTTTCGCCCGATGGAACGATGGTGGGTGCGCCGCCGAAGCTGAAAAAGCTTCGCCCAGGCTCACCATCGTTGCGGAACTTCTTCGGCTTTGGCGCCACGCCGCGCCAGTCGCCGCGTGCGCCCGCCGCCCCGCGCCCGCCGGGCAATGTCGGACGTTCGGCCTCGGTGCCGGGATTCTTCGCGCGCTGACGCCCGTCATTCCGGGGCGCGCGCAGTGCGAACCCGGAATCTCGATCTTATAACTTCTAACTTCGAGATTCCGGCTCTGCGCCGAGAGGCGCATCCTCGGACGCGCCAATCGGCGCGTCGGGAATGACGAATTGCTCGGCCGTTAATACCGCCAGCGCTGCGGCGGGCGGCGCGGCGGGCGCGTCATCAAGAGCGCCAGCGCAAAGCCGATTCCGCCCGCGATCATCAGCGCGCCGAACGGATTGTCCCGCACTTTTTTCGACACGGCCTGCGAGCTGTCGCGCAGCGTATCGCCGCTGTTCTCATAGGCGTCTTTGGCGTAGCCGACGGCGGCACCCGTGGCGTCGCGCGCGGCATCCTTGGCCTGGCCGTACAGGTTCTGCACTGTGCCGGTGGCCTCACGGGCGCGGCCCGCGGCCTGGGTTTGAGGGCTGCCCGCGATATCGCCGGCAACACCCTCGACTTTACCGGCGAAATCCTTTGCCGAGCCGGCAATTCGATCCTTGTCCATCACGGTCACTCCTCGGAGATGATTCTCAGGGAGGTAACCGATGAGATCAGTTCCGGTTCCGGGATTTAGAGAATGAGCCCGCCATCGACCACCAGGGTCTGGCCGACGATGTAGGACGCCAGCGGCGAGGCCAGAAACAGCGCGGCGCCGGCCATGTCCGCCGGCGTTCCCAGCCGTTTCAATGGAATCCGCTCGATGGCGCCCTGGAGCCGCTTCGGATTCGATGTCGTCACCCTGGTCATCTTGGTATCGACGAGGCCGGGCGCGATGCCGTTGACGCGGATGCCATCCTCGGCCCAGGCTTCGGCCAGCGTTCGCGTCAGCCCGACGGCGCCGGTCTTCGAGGCATTGTAGGCCGGATTGCCCTTGGTCGAATGATAGGCGGCGGTCGAGCTGACGATAATGAGCGAACCTTTAGTAGCGCTCAGCATCGGATGGAATTTGGTGGCGCAGGCCATCAGGCTGATCAAATTGACTTCAAGAACCTGACGAAAGCCGGGCATTTCGAATTCGCCGCGCCGGTAGATCACCGCGCCCTGTGCCAGCACCAGCACATCGAGCCGCGCGAACGAGGGCTTGAAACTCTCGATCGCCTGGGCGTTGCTGACATCGAGCTTGATGTAATCGAGACCCTCGAGCTGCGATCCCTCGCTCGCCGAATAGTCGGCGGCGCTGGCGCGGGTGCCGCAGACATGCACGCGCGCGCCCCTGGCCCGGAACGCTTGCGCGATACCGTTGCCGATGCCGCTGGAGCCGCCGACCACGAGAATCTGCTTATCGCTGAAATCCAGTTCGTTCATCGCTTGGCGACCCCTTCATTCGGCTCGACCTCTCTGGGGGTCGGGGCCAGCCTTGTCAATCTTGCAGCGCACGACTGCATCGGGGGCACCCACTATGCCGCGCCGCCCGTTGACATCGCACCGTCCGGGAGTAGTTTTTCATCCAAACGGCGCGGGGTAACCGCTCACCTCGATCAGGAGAAACGCCATGACGATCGCGATCCGGCAGCTTCAAACGCATTTTTTCGGCGAGGTCTCCGGCGTCGATTTGAGGCTGCCGCTGACGCCGCAACAGGCCGCCGATATCGAGGCCGGCATGGATAAATACGCGGTGCTGCTGTTCCGCGATCAGGACATTACCGACGAGCAGCAACTGGCCTTCGCGCTCAATTTTGGCGAGCGCGAGCCGGCGCGCGGCGGCAACATCACCAAAAAGGAAGACTACCGGCTCACCTCCGGATTGAACGACGTCTCCAATCTCGGCAAGGACGGCAAGCCGTTGCCGCGCG
>DAIMKK010000559.1:0-2142 GCA_036721745.1 Pseudolabrys sp.
AAGCGTTTCAAGCCGAAATTCATGGTGGATCTGGCGACGCTGACCGGCGCCATCATCGTCGCGCTCGGCCAGGAATATGCCGGCATGTTCTCGAACGACGACAGACTCTGCGAGCGGCTGACCAAGGCCGGCTTAGCGACCGGCGAACTGGTCTGGCGCATGCCGCTCGCCGCGGTTTACGACAAGATGATTGATTCCAAATTCGCCGATATGAAGAACACCGGCGGCTCGCGCTGGGGCGGCGCCATCACCGCCGCGCAATTCATTCAGCGCCACGTTGCCGAGAAGACGCCGTGGGCGCATCTCGACATCGCCAGCACCGGCTTCGATTCGCGCCAGAACGACATCAACAAGAGCTGGGGCTCGGGCTGGGGCGTGCGGCTGTTGGATCGGTTGGTGAAGGATTATTACGAGGGGTGAACTGGTTCGCGATCTTGGTGGGATGCCGGGTTTATGGTAGCCTTCTGGCATGACCAAGGTGCTGCAGGATGCGATCGCAAAAGTCGAAGCCTTACCCGAGGCTGAGCAAGACCGTATAGCGCGCGAACTAATCGATTACCTCGATAAGCTCAACGCCCTTCGCGCCGAAGTCGAGATCGGAATCCGCCAGCTCGACGCTGGCGAAGGTCGAGAGCTCGATATTGAAGACGTGATTCGTCAGGCTCGCGAAGAACATGGCCGCGGGGCGTAGCGAACTCTTTTGGTCTCCCAAGGCGCGACGCGATCTGATCGATATTTGGAAGTATTATGCAAAGACGGCGTCACCGGAGATCGCCGATAATTTGCTTCGCGAAATCAGGGCAGGGGCCGAACGTCTTAAAGAGCTTCCCTTTTCAGGTCGGCCGCGCGATGAAATTGCCAAGGGACTTCGTTCTCTATTGGTGCATCCTCATTCGATCATCTATCGCGTAACGGATCAGACTGTGGCCATTGCGCGAATCCTTCACGAGCGTCGTAACCTTGCGGCCGCGTTCACCGAAAATCGCAAGCCATGACCGAAATTCTTTTCTACCACCTGCAAGGCCAGAAGCTCGAAGGCGTGCTGCCGGGGCTGCTGGAGAAATCGCTGGAGCGCGGCTGGAAGGTGATCGTGCAGGGCGCGTCGGAAGAGCGCATCGAGGCGCTCGACGCGCATTTGTGGACCTACCGCGACGATGGCTTTCTGCCGCACGGCACCTGGCGCGAGCCGGATGCCGCCGCGCAGCCGGTGCTGCTCACGGTCAATGACGGCAATCCGAACGCGGCGAGTGTGCGCTTCCTGATCGACGGCGCGGGCGTGCCGGCCGATGCCGAGGCCTACCAGCGCATCGTGCTGCTGTTTAACGGCGAGGACGAGGACGCGGTCGCCGCCGCGCGCAGCACGTGGAGCGAGGCCAAGGCGAAAGGCTTCGAGGCGACCTATTGGCAGCCGGACGAGCAGGGCCGCTGGGCCAAGAAGGCGTGAGTGTCGTGCAACCCTTGAGCGTTACGTAACCTGCGATTATAAATCGTGTCCTGATTGCTTTCGGGGGAGCGCGCCATGAAGCTTCCGCGCCGTCAGTTTCTGCAGCTCGCTGGGGCCGTTGCTGCTGCTCCTGCCTTTCCACAACTCGCATCAGCGATCGATTACCCGACGCGACCGGTGCACTTGGTCGTCGGCTTTGCCGCCGGAGGCCCGAACGACATCTCCGCGCGCCTCATCGGCCAATGGCTATCGGAGCGGCTCGGTCAGCAATTCGTCATCGATAACCGGCCGGGTGCAAGCAGCAATATCGGGACCGAGGCGGTCGTGCGAGCGCGTCCGGACGGCTATACGCTCCTCCTGGTCCCCGCGCCCGCCGCAATCAACGCGACGCTCTACGACAACCTCAGCTTCAATTTCATTCGCGACATCGCGCCGGTCGCAGGCATCATGCGCGTGCCTGAAGTCATGATGGTCAACCCATCGGTTCCGGCCAAGACCCTTCCGGAGTTCATAGCCTATGCCAAAGCCAATCCGGGCAAGATCAACATGGCGTCGGCTGGCAGCGGGAGCATGCCGCATGTCGCCGGCGAGCTATTCAAATTTATGACCGGCGTCGACATGACGCACGTACCTTATCGCGGCGGAGGGCCCGCGCTTATCGATCTGATGGGTGGACAGGTGCAGGTTATGTTTGAACC
>DAIMKK010000560.1:0-2123 GCA_036721745.1 Pseudolabrys sp.
CGGTCCCCATACGCCTAATCTCACCAACGGCAAGGAGATGTTCTACGCGGGCGGCTGCGCGTCCTGCCATGCGGTGCCGTCGGGTCTGATGAAATATTGGGTGCGTAGAAAATCCCGAACGGAGAGTTCAGCGCCAGCCCGCCGCCGAGTTTGGTTTGGTCCGGCTGTTTCGGCACCGCATGGCAGGACGCGCAGCCGCCCGCGGAGAACATCTCCTTGCCGTTGGTGAGATTAGGCGTATGGGGACCGAGCGCGCTCGCGGGCAGCGTTGCGGATGCGGTCAAGACCCACAACGCCGCGAGCACCAGCACGGCGGCAACCGCCGCTAGCAAAATCAGCCTGCGAATCATCGGCGTCCCCTGGCCACGCTGGCTCCTGTCATACAGGAATCAAAACGCCGTCGCGACGGGATCGCAACGGCGTCGTGCATCGAATGAGACAAAGCCTACTGCTTCGACAGGCGATATTCCTTATGGCAATCGTCGCAGACCTTACCGACCACCGGGATCGCCGCCCGCAGGCCCTCGATCGATGATTTTGCGTTGTCGTGGTTTTCCGCCACGGACTTGGCGAAGGCTGCGGCCTTCTCGTCGAAATCCTTCTTGTCCACCCAAATTTTCGGCGATGCACGGTTGTCGCCTCCGGTCTTGGAATTCTCCGGAAACAGGTCTGGCAGCTTCTGCGCGGTGCCGGCCCATTGCTTGAAGGCGGCGTCGACCGCGGCCGCGTCGAATGGCGCCTGCCCGCGCATCATTTGCACAACCGCTTTTGCGTGATCGTTATTCTGCTTCATCAGGTTCTCGCGCATTGTTATGGGATCCTGCTGGGCGACAGCGGCGCCGATTGTGAGACCGACCGCCAGGACGGTAAAAATTAGCCGAATGAAAATCGATTCCAGTTTCTGTTGTGAAAACTATTGTCTCAGGAAAACCCTTCCGTGATCGGGTTATTCCTTTCAACAGCCGCAGTTTTGGCGCGCGCCACGACCGCTCTGCGCCACCGATCACAAATCCGTGATCGCCTAAGCCATTAATCCAATTAGAGTTTCTTGGCTGCCTCAATCGCGGCCCAGATCCGCTGCGGGGTCGCCGGCATGTCGATGTGACGGATCTTGTAAGCGCGCCAGAGCGCATCGAGGATCGCGTTGATCAGCGCCGGGCAGGAGCCGATGGCGCCGGCCTCGCCCGCGCCTTTGACGCCGAGCGGATTGTTCTTGCACGGCACGTTGCGCGTTTCGAACACGAAGGACGGCGCATCGCCGGCACGCGGCATCGCGTAATCCATGAAACTCGCGCTGAGCAATTGCCCCGATGCCGGATCGTAGACGGTGTCTTCCATCAGCGCCTGACCGATGCCCTGCACGGCACCGCCATGCACCTGACCGGCGAGCAGCAGCGGGTTGAGGGTGGCACCGAAATCGTCGACCACGACGTAATTCAGAATCGCGGTAGCGCCGGTATCGGGATCAACTTCGACTTCCACGATGTGCGTGCCATTCGGAAATGTCGGCTGCTCGGTGCCAAAATCCTTCACGGCGCTGAGCCGCTCGGGCGTCGCCTGCGGGTGCGCGGCCAGATCGACGAAAGAAACCGCGCGGTCGGTGCCGGCGACTCGCACCGTGCCGTCGGCGATTTCCATATCGGTCGGCGCGGCCTCGAGCGCGTCGGCGGCCAGCTGCTTGAGCTGTTCGGCCAGCGTCTTGGCCGCGCGGTCGACCGAGACACCGCCGACTGGAATCGAGCTCGAGCCGCCGGTGCCGGCGCCCGAGGCGATCAGATCCGTATCGCCCTGCACCACGCGCACGCGCTCCGGCGGCAGATCGAGCCGCTCGGCGACCAGTTGCGCGTAGGAGGTCGCATGGCCCTGCCCGGTCGACTGCGAGCCGATCAGCACGGTGACGCCGCCGTCGCGTTCGAGCCGCACGTTGGCGGTTTCCGGCCCGTTATTGCCGCAAGCCTCGACATAGGTGGCGATGCCGATGCCGCGCAGCTTGCCGACGCGCTTCGACACCGCCGCGCGTTTGTTAAAGCCATCCCAATCGGCGATCACCTGCGCGCGCGCCATGCCGCCTGCGAAATCGCCCGAGTCGTAGATTTTTCCGGTCGGCGTCGTATAGGGCATCG
>DAIMKK010000561.1:0-1826 GCA_036721745.1 Pseudolabrys sp.
GATCGAAGCCGCGCTTGCGGCGCTTTCACCCTATCGGACGCGTGGCGTCGAAGTGATCGTTGTCGATGGCGGCAGCGGCGACGGCACGGCCGAACGCGCGCGTGCGCTCGCCGACCGCGTGATCGCGGCGCCGCGCGGGCGCAGCCTGCAGATGAATGCTGGCGCCGAGACGGCAACGGGCGACGTGCTACTTTTCCTGCACGCCGACACGCGTCTGCCGGAGAACGCCGACCGCCTGGTGCTCGACGGCATGGCGCATTTCGGCCGAAGCTGGGGCCGTTTCGACGTGCGCTTCGACGGCGGCGGCTTGCTGGCCTTGATCGCGGTCATGATGAACACGCGCTCGCGCCTGACCGGCATCGCCACCGGCGACCAGGCGATGTTCATGACCCGCGCGGCATTCGAACACGCGGACGGATTTCCGCCAATCGCGCTGATGGAGGACGTGGCACTGTCGGCCAAGCTCAAGCGCGCAAGCAAGCCGCTCGCTTTGCGCGCGCGTGTGATCACGTCGGCGCGGCGCTGGCGGGCGAAAGGGACACTGCGCACCGTGCTGCTGATGTGGCGGCTGCGACTCGGCTATTTTTTCGGAAGCGATCCCAATGGGTTAGCCAAGGCCTACGGCTATGTCGGCAGCGAAGACTAATTCGGTCGCCGTCGCCATACTGGCCAAGGCACCGGTCCCCGGCACTGCCAAGACCCGCCTGATCCCGTTGATCGGCGCGCATGCGGCGGCGGTGCTGCAGGAGCGGATGACCGAACGTACGGTCGAAACCGCGATGGCCGCCGATATCGGCCCGCTGACGCTGTGGTGCGCGCCCGACATTGCGCACGCTTCGTTTCAGGATTTGGCAGCGCGCTTCCCGCTTGTGCTCAAGCAGCAGCCGGACGGCGATCTCGGCGCGCGCATGCTCGGCGCCATCGCCGCCGGCGACGGCCCTACCCTCTTGATCGGAACCGATTGCTTGGCTTTCACGGCGGAGATTTTGCACGCAGCCGCCAAGGCGTTGGATGACGCTGACGTGGTGCTGATCCCCGCGGAAGACGGCGGCTATGTGTTGATCGGGGCGTGCGCGGTGTATCCGGAATTATTTTCCGGCATCGCCTGGGGCGGCGCGGCGGTCATGCAGGAGACGCGCGCACGCATTGCCGCCCTCGGTCTCAAGGCGGTCGAACTCGAGCCGCTGTGGGATGTCGACACCGAAGCCGACCTCGCGCGATTTGAAGCGATGTATCCAGAGATGGCGCTCTAGTCACTGCAACCTGATCAGCACCAATCCGCCCACAATCAGCAACGCCGCACCGATACGCGCCGCGCGCAGCGGCTCCTTGAGCACGACGACGGCAATCACGGCGCCGAACAGCACGCTGGTCTCGCGCAGACTGGCGACGATGGCGATCGGCGCCACCGTCATCGCCCAGATCGCGATGCCGTAGGACAGCACCTGCAAGGCGCCGCCGGCAAAGCCGCGCCGCCAATAGGTCCGCATCGCCGGGATGACGTCGCGACCGTCGCGGTAGAGCGCGTAAGGCACCATCACTATCGCGATGCCGACGAACAGCGAGAGCGAATAGGCATTCGGGTTTCCGGCGAGGCGTGCGCCGACACCGTCCACCACCGAATAAGTACAGATTGTGAGCGCCGTCATCAGCGCGAAGCCAAGGGCGCGGCGGTCGAGCTTGACCAGGGCGTCCGCCCGCCTCAACCGCGCCTCGGCCGGGGCGACCCCGGGGGGCTTGAGCCGCTCGAGGGCCTCGAAACGCTCGAGGGCCTCGGCCGCTTTCCCTGATGTCAGAAGGATTTGCGCCTCTTGGAGCCGAGCCTT
>DAIMKK010000561.1:1836-2114 GCA_036721745.1 Pseudolabrys sp.
GTCATTAGCGGCGCGGAGCCGCGCGCAATCGGATAGACCTGGCCGAGATCGCCGGTGCGATAGGCCTCGATCAGCGCGGCGAAATAAAACAAGTGGATGACCACCGAGGCGATCAGCCAGGGCCACGACAGCATGGCGGGCGCGCCGACGAAGGGCAGCAATACCAGCGCCACCACGCCCGAACCGATCGAAATCAACGTCGTGGTCGAAAGCGGGTCGAGCCCAACTTTGATCAGCGCATTCCAGCCAGCATGACAGAGTGCGGCGAACAAGACAGC
>DAIMKK010000562.1:0-2112 GCA_036721745.1 Pseudolabrys sp.
AGAAGGCGATGTCCGGCCTGCTGGCGCCGACGCTGCGCGAGACCATGCTGGGCAACGCGCAGATCCTGGAAATCTTCAAAGTCTCCAAGGTCGGCAACATCGCCGGCTGCCGCGTCACCGACGGCACCGTCGAGCGCGGCGCCAATGTGCGGCTGATCCGCGACAACGTGGTGATCCACGAAGGCAAGCTCAGCCAGCTCAAACGTTTCAAGGACGACGCCAAGGAAGTCAGCGCCGGCATGGAATGCGGCATGGCTTTCGAGAACTACCAGGACATGAAGCAAGGCGACGTGATCGAATGCTACCGGGTGGAGACGATTCAACGCAGCCTGTGAGTCCAATTCTCACGGCTAGGGTTTAAGGAACGCCCCACCATCTCCACTGCCATACCCGGGCTTGGCCCGGGCAGCCCGCTTAGGGACGCAATGCCCTTCCGATCGGGATGGCCGGGACAAGCCCGGCCATGACAAATGCACTTTTTGGATTGTTATGACGCGCAAGAAATCACACCGCGACAACATCACGTCCGGAGGCTCGCAGCGCCAGTTGCGCGTCGGCGAACTGGTGCGCCACGCCATGGCCGAGATGCTCACGCGCGGCGACGTGCACGATCCGGTGATTGAGGGCCATCTTATCACCGTGCCGGAGGTGAGCATGACCGCGGATCTGCGGCTCGCCACCATCTACATCATGCCGCTCGCCGGCCGCGACGCCGACGAGGTGGTCGCCGCCTTCGAGCGCCACAAGAAATTTTTGCGCGGTGAAATCGCCCACCGCGTCAATCTGAAATTCGCGCCCGATATCCGCTTCCGGGTCGACGAGCGTTTCGCGGAAGCCGAGCGCATCGATAAGTTGCTGCGCTCGCCGGCGGTCAAGCGCGATCTCGAACATGAGGGCGACGATGAGTGACGACGTGCGCGACGCTGACGCGCCTCATACCCCCCTCCCCAACCCTCCCCCGCAAGTGGGAGAGGGAGCGGGAGAGCCGCGTTCCCGAAAACAGCAATTCAAGCGCGACAAACGCGACGTGCATGGCTGGCTGGTGCTCGACAAGCCGGTCGGAATGACGTCCACCCATGCGGTCAGCGTGGTGAAGCGCCTGTTCTCGGCCAAGCGCGCCGGTCACGCCGGCACGCTCGACCCGCTCGCTTCCGGTTGCCTGCCGATCGCGCTCGGCGAAGCGACCAAGACGGTCCCCTTCGTGATGGACGGCCGCAAGCTCTACCAATTTACCATTCGATGGGGTGAGGAACGTGACACCGACGACGCCGAAGGCCGCGTCATTGCCGCAAGCGAGCAACGCCCCTCACCGGAGGCCATCCGCGCGCTGCTGCCGGCCTATATCGGCACCATCCAGCAGGTGCCGCCGCGTTATTCCGCCATCAAGATCGAGGGCGAGCGCGCCTATGACCTCGCGCGCGACGGCGAAACGGTGGAACTTCAAGCCCGCCCGGTCGAAATCAGCCGGCTGGAGCTGATCGCCACCCCCGACCCCGATCACGCGGTTCTCCACGCCAAATGCGGCAAGGGGACCTATGTCCGGTCGCTCGCGCGCGACATGGGCCGCGCTTTGGGCTGTTTCGGCCATGTCAGCGCGCTCCGACGGGTCGCGGTCGGGCCGTTTGGCGCAGAAACCATGATTTTACTGGAACAACTGGAGGCACTGTGCCATAGAGCCGCGGCCGGCGAGGCTAGCCTCGCCGACGCTCTCATGCCCGTTGAGACCGCGCTGGACGACATCCCGGCGCTGGCCGTCAGTCGGGCGGATGCGGCAAGGCTCGCAAGGGGCCAAGCCGTTTTGTTGCGCGGACGGGACGCTCCCAATTTCCGTGGACCAGTCTATGCGACGGTTTCGGGCCAACTCGTGGCTCTTGCCGACCTGGATCACGGCGAAATCGTCCCCAAGCGCGTATTTAACCTGGCCGGGCTGGTGGGCAGCGCCGCGCCGAAGAAAGGATGACCGATGTCGGTTACCGCCGGCCGCAAGGCCGAAGTCATTAAGGCGTTCGCCAACAAGTCCGGTGATACCGGGTCGCCCGAGGTTCAGGTGGCGATTTTGTCCGAGCGTATCAACAATCTCACCGAGCATTTCAAAACCCACGTCAAGGACAA
>DAIMKK010000563.1:0-2109 GCA_036721745.1 Pseudolabrys sp.
TGGTGGCGATGGTGGTCTCGATCTCCTTGATGCCGATGGTCTTCTTGCGCCGGCTCTCGGGCAGCAACATTTGCGCCGCGCCCGACTCGTCGATCACGTCGATCGCCTTATCCGGCAGCTTGCGGTCATGGATGTAGCGCGCCGACAACTCGACCGCCGCCTTGATCGCCTCGTTGGTGTATTTGAGCTTGTGATATTCCTCGAAATAGGGCTTGAGGCCCTTCATGATCTCGATGGCATCCGCAACCGACGGCTCGTTGACGTCGATCTTCTGGAACCGGCGCACCAGCGCGCGGTCCTTCTCGAAATGCTGGCGGTATTCCTTGTAGGTGGTGGAACCGATGCAGCGCAGCGTGCCGGAGGCGAGCGTCGGCTTGAGCAGATTGGAAGCGTCCATCGCGCCGCCGGAGGTGGCGCCGGCGCCGACCACGGTGTGGATCTCGTCGATGAACATGATGGCGCCGGGATAGGCTTCCAGCTCCTTGATCACCTGCTTGAGCCGCTCCTCGAAATCGCCGCGATAGCGCGTACCGGCGAGCAGCGTGCCCATGTCGAGGGCAAACACGGTTGCGCCCTTGAGCACGTCCGGCACCTCGCCATGCACAATGCGACGCGCCAGGCCTTCAGCGATCGCGGTCTTGCCGACGCCGGCTTCGCCGACGAACAGCGGATTGTTCTTCTGCCGGCGGCAGAGCACCTGGATGGTGCGGCTGATCTCGGCGTCGCGGCCGATCAGCGGATCGATCTTGCCGTCCTTGGCCTTCTTGTTGAGGTTGACGCAATAAGCCTCGAGCGCGTCGCCCTTCTTCTTGGGCTCGTCGCCGCTCTTGGTGTCGGCTTCCTCTTCCACGCCGCGAACAGAGCGCGACTCGGTCAGGCCCGGTCGCTTGGCGATGCCATGGCCGATGTAATTGACCGCATCGTAGCGCGTCATGTCCTGCTCTTGTAGGAAATAAGCGGCATGGCTCTCGCGCTCGGCGAAGATCGCCACCAGCACGTTGGCGCCGGTGACCTCCTCGCGGCCGGAGGATTGCACGTGGATGACCGCGCGCTGGATCACGCGCTGGAAGCCGGCCGTGGGCTTGGAATCCTCGGCGCCGTCGGTGATCAGGTTTTCCAGTTCCGATTCGAGATAGGCGACCAGACTGCGGCGCAGTTTGTCGAGGTCGACATTGCAGGCGCGCATCACCGCCGAGGCGTCCTGATCGTCGATCAGCGCCAGCAGCAGGTGTTCCAAGGTGGCATATTCGTGATGCCGCTCATTGGCGATGGCAAGCGCCCGGTGGAGCGACTGCTCGAGGCTGCGCGAGAACGTTGGCATTTACAGTTCCATTTTCATCCGACATTCCATGACCAGGGATCAGCGTGAACGCTAGCATTCTGCTTGGGGTACACGGAAGCCATAAGACGGCGTCGGCAAGGCTTCGGCCGTTGGGCGTGGGCCGGACCATTCCATCGCGGCATTCAGCGTCTCGGCGCCATCACATCACAGCCTGTCCTCGGCGGCCTTCACCACCATTATTGCAGAATCTAATTTTCGGTACACACAGGTTTTCGCCCAATGAGCGGTTGGAATCAACAAGCTTGCTCGAGTGGATGAAGCTTTGAGAAGTGACAGCCGCCTCGGCACCCGTGTCGCGATCGTTCAATGCGCGGTGAGCGTCGAGGCTTCCTCCTCGACCGGGGCCTCTTCGGGCGCGGCCGTTGCGGCGGTTGTCGCTCGGCTACAAGCCGCCGGCACCCGAGGTATTCGTGCCAGCCTTCGCCGCGTGGCCGGCTGCGCTACGCCGACCGCCTCCGCCGGCCACGCTGGCGCAACGGCCAACGCTGAACTAATATTACACGGATCGCGTCGCCATCGGTCGACCCAGCCTGTGCGATACCCAGAGCGAGCAGATGCGGAAAGCTGGAATTGTAGGGATCAGATTGGGCCATCGGCATTGACATCAGTTGTTTGAGCGCGACGACGCGTTTATCCCCTGTGCCACCTTGCTATTGCCGTGCGATTGCCGTGTGAATCGCACGGGATGTCCCTAAAAATGGCGCGCCCGAACGGATTCGAACCGCTGACCCCCAGATTCGTAGTTTGGGGGCGCCCCAGTTAGTAAG
>DAIMKK010000564.1:0-2104 GCA_036721745.1 Pseudolabrys sp.
TCGGACGACTGAAGCAGGGCCCGGAAACAGAGCTTTCCGAGCGCTTCCGCAAGCGCGCAGCGCAGACCGGCCGCAATCTCGGTCTGCGCGACGTCGAAATCATCGAAATCAGGGAAAGCCGCGCGGACGACGCCGGCAAGCGCATGCTCGAGGAATCGATCGCGCTCGCCAACATCATTCCGCAAGGCGCGGCGGTCGTGCTGCTCGACACCCACGGCGAGAACCTCGACAGCGCCAGCTTTGCCGCCCAGTTGGCGAAATGGCGCGCTAACGACCGGCCCGCCGCAGTCTTTATGATCGGCGGCGCCGACGGCCTCGCGCCGACCTTGCGCGCCAAGGCTGAGCTGCGACTGGCGTTCGGCGCGGCGACCTGGCCGCACCAACTGGTGCGCATCATGCTGCTGGAGCAGCTTTACCGCGCCACTACGATCCTCACCGGCCACCCGTATCATCGAGCATGATCGCCGCAGATCGGTCTTAATCCGACGGCAATAGATTGGATGGAACAATCGTCTTGCCGTCCCAACCTGCGGGCCTAATGTGGCTGCAATGATTTGCCTCAGGGGATTCGATCCGCGCTCCGCGTTCATCGCGGCGCTTGCGCTCGGATTGCCGATCACGCTTGCAGCTGCGGTGCTGGCGCAGGAGCGGCCAATCCACCTCGCGCAAAGCGACAAAACGGGCAAGCTTGATGCGCTCAAGCAGCGCGACCAGGACCTCAAGGCCGCGCGCGATGCCCAGAGCAAGTCGATCGAGGCCGAAGCCGCGCTCAAGCGCGAGATCGAACAGATCGGCGCCGACCGTCGCAAGCTCAATCAGGACCTGATCGACACCGCCGGCCGGATCCGCGGTGTCGAAGGGCAGGTTGCCGCGACCGAAGCGCGGCTCAAGCCGCTCGACGAAAACGAATATAACATTCGCAAGTCGCTCGACGGGCGCCGCGCCGTTATCGGCGAAGTGCTGGCCGCGCTACAGCGCATCGGCCACCGCCCGCCGCCGGCGCTGATTGCGAGCCCCGAGGACGCGCTGCAATCGGTGCGCACCGCCATGCTGCTCGGCGCAGTGCTGCCCGAGATGCGGCACGAGGTCGAGGCGCTCGCGCGCGACCTCACCGCGTTGCTTAGAGTCCGCAAGCAGATCGCCGCCGAAAGTGACCGGCTTAAAAACGAGATTGCGTCGCTCGGCAACGAGCGTACGCGCATGACCGCCCTGGTGAGCGAACGCCAAAAGCAGCAGGCCGAACGCGAAAAAGCGCTCGACGCCGAGCGGGCGCGCGCCGCCGAACTGGCGCACCAGGTCGACAATCTCAAAGATTTGATCGCCAAGCTGGAGCAGGGGCTCGACCCTGCGACTCGGGCTGCCCGCGAGGCCGCCCGCGGCGATACCCGGCCAGCCATGTCGGCGCTGCACGATCCGGGCCGGCTAGCGCCGGCCGTCGCCTTCGCGTCCCTACGCGGGCAAGTTCCGATTCCGGTTAATGGCGTCAAATTGAAGGAATATGGGGCACCCGACGGCGTCGGCGGGGTAGAAAAGGGCGTTTCCATCGCAACCCGGTCCGGCGCCCAGGTAACCGCGCCGTCCGACGGCTGGGTGGTCTATGCGGGGCCGTTCCGATCTTATGGGCAACTCTTGATCCTCAATGCCGGCAACGGCTATCATATCTTGCTCGCTGGGATGGAACGGATATCAGTAGATCTCGGACAGTTCGTGCTGACCGGAGAACCCGTTGCGGTGATGGGAAACGGCTCCCATATCGCCGCTATCCTCGCGACAGGTTCCAGCCAACCGGTGCTCTACATCGAGTTTCGTAAGGACGGGATTCCCGTCGATCCAGGCCCATGGTGGGCAGCTGGCGAAGGCGAAAAGGTTCGCGGATGATGCGCAAGACCACATTCATTCTACTCGGCGCGGCGGCTGGAGCGGCAATGACGTTGCTCGCTACACAGCCACACATGATATTCGTCGGCGCGAGCGCCAAAGCGGCGGCCGCTGATACCTATCGGCAGCTCAATCTGTTCGGCGACGTATTCGAGCGTGTACGCGCCGATTACGTCGAGAAGCCGGACGACAGCAAGCTGATCGAAACCGCGATCAACGGCATGCT
>DAIMKK010000565.1:0-2104 GCA_036721745.1 Pseudolabrys sp.
GGCGCGATAGGTGCCCATGTTCTGCACGCCGGTTTCGGGATCGCGCGTGATGCAGAGCGTCGCCGTGAGATAGGGCGCGGAATCGAAACCAGGCGTCGAGATCGGAACCGGCAGGCGGGCGAGACCCTCGCCGGGTTTCAGCAAGTCGCCGCCCTTGCTGACGACTTCCTGGCAGGCGGGAGAGGTGACCACGACCGGCCGGATCGGATGCGCGACCGCGTGCGTCCAGGCCTCGCCGATATCTTCGACCGGCTTGCCCATGCCGACCGCGTAGATTTCCGGCGAGGCAGCGAGCGCGCCGACCGCGACCGGAATGTCGTAGCGCCGCCCGGAGCCGTCGACGACGTTGGTGAAGAGAAAAGCGCGGCGCTGGTCCTCGGCGAGCCCGCCCTGGAATTGCCAGCGCACCAGCGGATGCAGTTCGCTGTCTTTGTCGATGGCGTGATCGATGCGGGTGACCAGGCCGCGCGCTTCGAGCCGGCGCAGGTGTTCCTGGAAATCGAGCGGCGGCCCGCCGGCCATCGCCTGACCGGATCGTGATGCCTTGTCCGCTTTGTCGAGCATCGGCCGTTTCTCGTTTGAGAGGTTCGCCTTCATACATTAAGCGGACGTCGTAATCCATCGCCCGCCGTATATCGCGGCCGCGCTTTTGGTGATCGCCGGGCTCAGCTTCGCACGATGCTCGCCGGCTTGATCTGACGTCGGCGATTACGGCAGCCCGCGCGCGCAGGCATTCGGCAGCGGGCGCGGGGAGGGGGTACGCGCCATGACAATATTGGTGCAACCGGCCGGACCGAGAATGCGCCCCGTAAAAATCTGCCCCGTCGGATCGAGATTGCCGGAGACGTTTGCGGTCATGAAGTTGTGCGGCCGTACGATCCATGCGCCGGCGGTCAAATTGAGGGCGCCGCTGGCCGGGTCGAAAAAGCCGGACATGCTGAAGCAACCTTCCGGCACGCCCGGATTTTCCGGCAAGCCATAAAAGTGAAAGAGCGCGCGCGAGCCGTCGTTTGAAAAGACCACGTGGACGCCTGTGACGCCTTGCCGGCAGATATATCTGCCGCTCCACTCGCCGCTCATGGTGCGCTGGGCGGGTGCGCTAGGTACTGCGCCAGGCGCTACGCCGGGGTTTTGCAAAGCGCGCAACGCGTCCTCGGCCGGCGCGGGCGACACGCTGCCGGCGAAAGCCGCGACCAAAGTAACGGAAAAAGCCACCGCTATGGCCCTAAGGCGTTCTGCGTTCATCGACGACCCCCGGCGGATGCGACGATGGACAATAGCATCTTCAGCATCTTCGTTTCCACTAGCAATTGTTCTGGTAGTCTGTTTCGGCAAACGACTGGGGACATGCGCGCAAGAAGGATAAAGACCGTGAAGCCGATTGCGATGCTGGTCAGAGCCTGCGCATTGAGCGGCGTCATTCTCCTTACAACGCCGTCCGGATCGTGGGCGCAGGGCGCGGGTGAGGCGCTGCGCAATATCGAGCGCGAAATGCGCGACGCGCCGATCTGCCAACAAATGGAGGGCTATTCGGCGCAGCTGGCAAACATCCGGAGGGAAACCCAGGAAGGGGCCCGGCGATCGAGCTGGCGGCGCGTTTGCATTATTCTGGGCCAGGCCACCGGCGTGCTGGCGGAGATGATTACCTTCATGCGGTCGCATATCGGCGAGTGCAATATCACGGCCGCGAGTTTGCTGCAGACCGTCGCGGCGGCGAGCGAAATGGCGAAAACCCGCGCGCAACATTGCCGCTGACGGCCGCCTCAGGCGGGCAGCGTCAGCCGTTTGCTGACATAGATCTGGTGCCAGGCGCTGACGTCCCTGGCCATCACGCGCGTTGCTGCGAGCAGGACGTCAGTTGCCGCCTTCAGGTCGATCTCGTCGGGGGCGGCCAACAAGGCGCCGATCTGCTGCTCGACTTCGGTCAGTTCGCGGTGCGTGGTGGCCGAGCGCTGCGCGAAGCCTTCGAAGTCCCCTTGCGCCCGAATGCCGGACAGCGCGGCGCCTAGCGCGGGCAGTCCGGCCGCCGCGATCGAGACGATCGGCTTGACGACATATTCGAGGAATTCGTGAATCGGGCCGTGCGGATGCGCAAGGGTAACCC
>DAIMKK010000566.1:0-2098 GCA_036721745.1 Pseudolabrys sp.
CCGCATCAATGCCGATCTCGCCAACGACCTCGGCAATCTGGCGCAGCGCTCGCTGTCGATGGTCGGCAAGGCCTTCGGCGGCGTGCTGCCGGCGCCGGGCGAGTTCACGGCCGAGGACAAAATCATTTTGGCATCCGCCGACGCCATGCTCGGCATCGCGCGCGAGCACATGAAGACGCAACAGCTGCACCAGGTGCTCAACGCGGTCTGGGCGGTGGTGGCCGACGCCAACCGTTACTTCGCCTCCGAGGCGCCCTGGGCCAAGGCCAAGACCGATCCAAAACGGCAGGGGACGATCCTCTACGTGACGGCAGAGGTGCTGCGCAGAGTAGCAATCCTCTGCCAGCCTTTTCTGCCGAGTACAGCGCCACGTCTGCTCGAACTCTTGGCTGTTCGGGCAGACGAACAAGACTTCTCCGCGCTCGCGGCAGGAAAGCGCATCGCCGCCGGCGTCACGCTGCCGCCGCCCGCGCCGGTGTTCCCGCGCTACGTGGAACCGGAAGAAAAAGCCTGAAAATGCTGGTCGACAGCCACTGCCACCTGGATTTTCCGGATTTCGCGGCTGAGCTCGACGCTGTCGTGGCGCGCGCGCGGGCCGCCGGCATCGGGCGCCTGGTTACCATCTGCACGCGCGTGCGTAAACACGCCCAAGTGCTTGCGGTCGCGGAAAAATTTCCGGAGATTTTCTGCTCGGTCGGCACGCATCCGCATAATGCCCATGAGGAATTGGATATCGATCCCAAAGCGCTGATCGCGCTGACGAAAAATCCCAAAGTGGTGGCGATCGGCGAGGCCGGCCTCGACTATCACTACGATAAAAGTCCGCGCGACGCGCAGGCCCAAGGCTTGCGACAACATATTGCGGCCGCTCGCGAAACCGGGCTGCCGCTGGTGATCCATTCGCGCGAATGCGACGCCGACATGGCGCGCATTCTAGAAGACGAAACAGGGAAGGGTGCCTTCCCGGCCGTGCTGCATTGCTTCACCGGCGGCCGCGATTTGGCGTTCAAAGCCATAGAGTTAGGCCACTATGTTTCGTTCACGGGAATCCTGACTTTCAATAATTCGCAAGCGCTTCGCGACATCGCGGCCGCGCTGCCGTCCGACCGCATTCTGGTCGAAACCGACGCGCCCTATCTTGCGCCGCTGCCATATCGCGGCAAACGCAACGAGCCGGCTTATGTGGCGGAAACCGCTAAAGTTTTAGCGGCAACGCGCGGCGTTTCGGCGGAGGAAATTGCGCGCCAGACCACGGAAAATTTCTTCCGTCTCTTCAGCAAAGTGCCGCGTAGTTTGGCAAACGCCGCATGACGTTGAAATTCACCATCCTCGGCTGCGGTTCCTCCATGGGCGTGCCGCGCGTCGCCTTGGGCTGGGGCTCGTGCGATCCGAACAATCCTAAAAACCGCAGGCGGCGCTGCGCTTTATTGGTGGAACGCAGCGATGCCGCCAGCGGCGTTACGCGCGTTCTGGTCGACTGCACGCCCGACTGCCGCGAGCAATTGCTCGAGGCGCAAGTCGACTGGCTCGACGGCGTGCTGTTCACCCACGAGCATGCCGACCACACCCACGGCATCGACGATTTGCGGCCGCTGTTTGTGCACAAGCGCCGCCGCGTGGACGTCTATATGGACGAACCGACCGCGCAGGCGATGCACGTCCGCTTCACCTATTGCTTCACTAAGGCGCCCGGAAGCGATTATCCGCCGATCCTGACGGACCACCGGCTGGTGCCCGGGCAGCGGGTCAGCGTCGACGGGCAGGGCGGCCCGATCGATGCGCTACCCGTGCTGCAAAACCACGGCGATATCCCCTCGCTCGGCTTCCGCTTCGGCAACGTGGCCTATTCAGCCGACATCAAGAGCCTGCCGGAGGCCGGCCTGGCCGCCCTGGCCGGCCTCGACGTCTGGATCGTGGACGCGCTGCGCAAGGCGCCGCACCCCAGCCATTTCAATCTCGACGAGGCGCTGGCTTGGATCGCGCGGGTGAAGCCCAAAAGGGCGATCCTGACCAACCTGCACAGCGACATGGATTACGCGGCGCTGCGGGCCAGCCTGCCGCCCGGTGTCGAGCCGGCCTATGACGGGATGACGTTCGA
>DAIMKK010000567.1:0-2096 GCA_036721745.1 Pseudolabrys sp.
CCCTTGGCGCCCATCACCGCGATCTCGGCGGTCGGCCACGCATAGTTCAAGTCGCCGCGCAGATGCTTGGAGGCCATCACGTCATAGGCGCCGCCATAGGCCTTGCGCGTGATCAATGTGATCTTGGGCACGGTCGCTTCGGCATAAGCGAACAGCAATTTAGCGCCGTTCTTGATGATCCCGCCATGCTCCTGTGCGACGCCGGGGAGGAAGCCGGGGACATCGACGAAGGTCAGGATCGGCACGTCGAACGCGTCGCAGAAGCGGACGAAGCGCGCGGCCTTTTTCGACGCGGCGATGTCGAGGCAGCCGGCGAGCACCATCGGCTGGTTGGCGACCACGCCGACCGTGCGCCCCTCGATGCGACAGAAGCCGACGACGATGTTGGTGGCGTGCGCCGGCTGGAGCTCGAAGAAGTCGCCCTCGTCGGCGACTTTGCGGATGAGTTCGTGCATGTCGTACGGCGTCGCCGCGCTCGGCGGGACTAAGGTGTCCAGGCTCTCTTCGACACGGTCCCACGGGTCGGTGCACGGCCGCACCGGCCCATCGTGACGGTTCGACAGCGGCAGGAAATCGACAAACTCGCGGGTCGCCAGCAGCGCGTCGATGTCGTTCTCGAACGCCACATCGGCGACGCCCGACTTGGTGGTGTGGGTGACCGCGCCGCCAAGCTCTTCCTTGGTCACGACTTCGTTGGTCACGGTCTTGACCACTTCGGGCCCGGTGACGAACATGTAACTGCTGTCCTTCACCATGAAGATGAAGTCGGTCATCGCCGGTGAATAGACCGCGCCGCCGGCGCACGGCCCCATGATGAGCGACACCTGCGGGACGACGCCCGACGCGAGAACGTTGCGCTGGAACACCTCGGCATAGCCGGCGAGGCTGGCGACGCCTTCCTGGATGCGCGCGCCGCCGCTGTCATTGAGGCCGATGACCGGCGCGCCGACTTTCATCGCCGCGTCCATCACCTTGCAGATCTTCTGCGCGTGACGCTCCGACAAGGAGCCGCCGAACACGGTGAAATCCTGCGCGAAGACATAGACCAGGCGGCCGTTGATCGTGCCCGAACCGGTGACCACGCCGTCGCCGGGGATCTTCTGCTTTTCCATGCCGAAATCGACGCAATTATGCTCGACGTACATGTCGACTTCCTCGAAGCTGCCGGGGTCGAGCAAGACGGACAGACGCTCGCGCGCGGTGAGCCGCCCTTTGGCATGCTGCGCTGCAATACGTTGCTCGCCGCCGCCGAGCTTGGCCAATTCGCGGCGTTTTTCGAGTTCTTCGATTGTCGTGGCCATGGAATCCCGCTCAGCAAGCGCTTCGAACGCACATCTTCCTTCCATGGCCAAGCCATTAGGTCAATCAGCGCAATTCGTGTATGTTGCACTGCACAATGACCGTTCGTCGCAATCTAGGCCGGGGTAAAGGAACCGTAACCGGGGCACACCCGTTGGACAGATAGGGTTCTAACATCAGAGGGAATAATCGGGAAATGCTGAATCAAGCCGGGGTGCCAGTTGAGTCTTTTGCCGAGCCCATGCGGTGGGATTCGGAGCGCCCGACCCTGATCTGTTTCTCGCACTTGCGGTGGAACTTTGTGTTCCAGCGGCCGCAGCATCTGATGAGCCGCTTCGCCGAGGACATGGCCGTCGTGTACTGGGAAGAGCCGTGCGACATCGGCCCAAACGAAACGCCGTATCTCCAGATGCGCGAGGCCGAGGGCTTCCCGAGCGTCCGCGTGGTCGTGCCGCACCTTCCGCAAGGGCTGGGCGAGGAGCAGCGCGCGACGAGCCTGAAGGGCTTGCTCGACGCGCATGTCGCGAACCTCAACGGGCCGCTGATCGCCTGGTATTACACGCCGATGATGCTGCCATTCTCGCGGCACCTCGATGCCAGCGTTTTGGTCTATGATTGCATGGACGAACTCAGCAAATTCCGTTTCGCGCCGGAGGGGTTGCTCGAGCTCGAGCAGGAGCTGATCGACAAGGCCGATTTGGTCTTCACCGGCGGATCGAGCCTGTACGAAGCCAAGAAAGACCGCCACGCATCCGTCCACCTGTTCCCGTCGTCGGTCGATCGCGCTCATTTCGGCA
>DAIMKK010000568.1:0-2092 GCA_036721745.1 Pseudolabrys sp.
GGGTCTGATCGTGACGGGGAGCGCATTGGCGGTTGTTCATCGCGATCTGATCGTCATGCTGGCGGCCCGGCATAAATTACCCGCTGTCTATTGGGATCGCCTGCTTGTGACTGCCGGCGGCCTGATCTCCTATGGGCCTGATATTATCGACCAGTACCGCCGCGCGGCAGCTTACGTCGATCGTATCCTCAAGGGCGAGAAGCCGTCCGACATGCCGGTGCAAGCGCCTACCAAATACGAGTTGATCATCAACCTCAAGACCGCTAAGGCGCTCGGCCTAGCGGTGCCGCCGACGCTGCTCGCGCGCGCCGACGAGGTGATCGAGTGAAACGGCGCGAGTTCATCACGCTTCTAGGCGGTACGGCGGCGGCTTGGTCTGTTGCAGCGCGTGCACAGCAGGGCGAGCGGATGCGGCGCATCGGCGTGCTCATGAGCCTGGCCGCGGACGATCGGGAAGGACAGGCGCGGCTCGCGGCGTTCGTGCAGAGCCTGCGGGAATTGGGCTGGACCGACGGCCGCAACGTGCGGATCGACGTCCGCTGGGCCGCAGGCATTGCCAACGACGCTCGCAAATATGCTGCGGAACTGGTTGCGCTCGCGCCGGATGTCATCCTGGTTTCTGGGGGCTCTGACGTGGGGACGGTACTCCAGACGACCCGCATCGTGCCGATCGTGTTTACGCTGACCCCTGATCCGGTCGGCGCCGGCTTCGTCGATAGCTTGGCGCGGCCGGGCGGCAATGCCACTGGATTTATCAATTACGAATACAACATCAGCGGGAAATGGCTGGAACTGCTCAAGGAGATCGCACCGCGCGTGACGAGAGCGGCGGTCCTTCGGGATCCCGCGACACCCCAAGGGACCGGCCAGTTCGGCGCGATCCAGTCGGTAGCGCCGTCGCTCGGTTTGGAGGTGAGCCCGGTCAACGTGCGCGACGCCGGCGAAATCGAGCGCGCCGTCGCGGCCTTCGCGCGCGGGTCGAATGGCGGCCTGATCGTGACGGGGAGCGGATTGGCGGTCGTTCATCGCAACCTGATCATCACGCTGGCGGCCCGATACAAGTTGCCTGCGATCTACTTCGAGCGCTTGTTCGTCACCGCCGGCGGCTTGATCTCCTATGGGCCCGATCAGATCGACCCGCACCGGCGCGCGGCGGCTTATGTGGACCGCATCCTCAAGGGCGAGAAGCCGACCGACCTCCCAGTGCAAGCCCCGACCAAGTACGAATCGGCGATCAATCTCAAGACCGCCAAAGCACTCGGCCTCACCGTGCCGCCGACGCTGCTCGCGCGCGCCGACGAGGTGATCGAATAGAGATGCTGTTTGCTGCGGTGCGTCGGTCGCTAATGGACTAACAACGGACAAAGGTCGGCGCTGGGGCCGAATGGCTCGGCAGCGAATGACCCGAATCGGAGATTGGGTTCATGTCGATTCATGGAGCGTTACTATCACCCGGCTATCTCGTGTTCACGAGTGGCTTGGCAACCTCGCGCGCACATTCGAAGAAGAGCTGCGCGATCGGACTGAGCGTTCGGTTTTTCAAGGTCAAAATTCCGACCGGCCCAGGCCGGATTGGTAATACCACCGGCAAGATTTTGAGTGACATACGGTTGGCGCTGTACCGCAGCAAGGAGCCGGGAAGGACGGTCAGAAATCGGCCGCTCGCGAGCAAGGCATTGTGCAAAGGAATCGAAAAGGCTACGGCATTGATGCGCGGAGCGGCCAAGCCACACGCACGGAAGGCGTCCCTCAAGAGCGATCCAGCGAAACTATCGGCTGGCGGCAAGGTCCAAGGCTCGTCGGCCAGTTCGGCAAGCTCAATCTTGCGACGGCCGACCCAACGATTTTTTAGTCCAGCGACGACAGAAGCTTTTTCGTCGAACAGGATTTCAACAGTGATTTCCTCGTCTTGCATCGCGCCAGCGATCCGACCTATCACGAGGTCGACATTGCGCTCACGCAATTCCCGGTATCGCAGCGTGCCCGGGTCCGTTTGCGTTACATGGAAGACGAGCCGCGGATATTTCTGGGTGAGGCGCTCAATGACGGCCGGCACGATTCCCCACGCCATCGGCTCCGTGCAGCCGATGCG
>DAIMKK010000569.1:0-2073 GCA_036721745.1 Pseudolabrys sp.
GGAACTGCTCAAGATCGCCAATGCCAAGCAGAATACGGTGGCGCAGATCACGATTCCGGTGGCCGAGCGGCTCGGCCAGCACGTGGTCGATTTCGAACATCTCAAGAAAGGCTACGGCGACAACCTGCTGATCGACGATCTCACCTTCAATCTGCCGCCGGGCGGCATCGTCGGCGTCATCGGCCCGAACGGCGCTGGCAAGACCACGTTGTTTCGCATGATCACCGGCCAGGAGAAGCCCGACGCCGGCACCATCAAGATCGGCGAGTCGGTGCATCTCGGCTATGTCGACCAGTCGCGCGACGGTCTCGACGGCAAGAAGACGGTGTGGGAGGAAATTTCCAACGGCAACGACATGATCCTGCTCGGCAAGAAAGAAGTGAACAGCAGAGCCTATTGCGCCTCGTTCAACTTCAAGGGCGCCGACCAGCAGAAGAAGGTCGGCACGCTCTCGGGCGGCGAGCGCAACCGCGTGCATCTCGCCAAGATGCTGCGCTCGGGCGCAAACCTCTTGCTGCTCGACGAGCCGACCAACGATCTCGACGTCGAGACCCTGCGCGCGCTGGAAGAGGCGCTGGAGGATTTCGCCGGCTGCGCCGTCATCATCAGCCATGACCGCTGGTTCCTCGACCGCATCGCCACCCACATGCTCGCTTTCGAGGGCGACAGCCACGTGGAATGGTTCGAGGGTAACTTCCAGGACTACGAAGCCGATAAGATGCGCAGGCTGGGCCAGGACAGCATCATTCCGCACCGGCTGAAGTATAAGAAGTTTAGCCGGTAGGCATGCGCTATCTGGTCGCCAGCGGCCTGCCGTCCGCGGACTTGCCGCCGGGTTGCGCGCTTGTCGCCGACGGCGAGGCGATTTCGTTCGAGCAGCCGTGGAGCGTCGGCGCGCCGCTGATCGCGCAAGTCGATGACGGCGCCGATCTGGCTGCGCTCAAGTCGAAACCCGACGTCACCGCGTTCCTGGTCGAAGGCATCGCGCCGCAGGGCGAGGGCAAAGCTTTCGCCATCGGCGCCCACCGCATGCGCGATGCGGAAGCCTTCAAGCCCTACATCGCGCGCGTGCCGGACGTGATCAAGGACTACGGTTGTCGTTACATTGCACGTGGCAATGCGGTCACGCCGCTCGCCGGCTCGTTCGCGCCCGACCGCCTGGTGCTGATGGAATTTCCCAGCGCGGACGAGGTGGTGGCGTTCTATTTTTCCGCCGCCTATGCGCCGCTGCTGCAAATCCGCCTCAAGGCCACCGAGCCCCGCTTCGTGCTGGTGATGCGCGCCGGCCCGCTGCCCGAACGCACGCGGCGGACGATCGCCGATGGTCTGGCTGAAGTCCGGCGGAGCCTTTAGTCTGCGCAGGTCCGACCCGCCTCGCGGGCCGATAGCAGGAATGCGCCGTGATGAATAAGCCGCTCCGCACGACGGGAAAGCCGTTCCGCCTGGAAGAGGCGACCATCGACGAATTGCACGCGGCGATCAAAGCCGGCGAGACCACCGTGGTCGACGTGGTCAAGCACTACATCGCGCGCGTGCGCGCCTTCAACGGCACCTCCAATTTACTGGTGACGGAAAACGGCGCGGCGATAGCGCAGGCTAAAGGTACGATGCGCGGCGGCGCGCCGCTGGGGTTTCCGACCGAGACCGTAAAGGCGTCGGCGCTGCTGCCCGACCTCGACAAATACAAAGGGCCGCCGCTCGAGTTCGGCCGCATGGAAGCGACCGCCTCCGATCCTTCTGTGCAGCAGCAGTTCGGCATGACCGTCGGCAAGCCGAATGCGGGCCAGGTCAACGCGCTGGCGACGCTCAACATCCGCGGCGAACGCTCGGTCACCTGCCGCGGCGATTTCGACCGGCACCCGTCGCTCGGCCCGTTGCCGCCAGGTGCGCCGCCGGTGTGCGAATATTTCCGCCATTTGCCCGACGCGCTCGAACGCGCGGCGGAGCTCGACGCCGAATACGGGCGCAATCCCGATCTTAAGAAGATGCCGATGTACGGCGTCGTGTTCTCGTTCAAGGATCCGTTCGACACCAAGGACATGCGTTCGACCGGCGGTGGCGACGCGGCCTACG
>DAIMKK010000570.1:0-2071 GCA_036721745.1 Pseudolabrys sp.
CCCAGGCCGGCGCAAAAGAAGAACGGCAAGCGCGTCGCTCTGGTCGGCGGCGGACCGGCCTCGCTCACCGTCGCGCGCGATCTCGCCCCGCTCGGCTATCATTGCGTGGTGTTCGACAGCGATCGCAAAGCCGGCGGCATGATCCGCTCGCAAATCCCGAAATTCCGCCTGCCCGACGCCGTCATCGACGAAGAATGCGGCTACATCCTCGACCTCGGCGTGGAATTCCGCGGCGGCAAACGCATCGACAGCATGAAGGCGCTGCTGGCGGAAGGCTGGGACGCCATCTTCGTCGGCTCCGGCGCGCCGCGCGGGCGCGACCTCGATATCCCCGGGCGCAAAGAAGCCGCCAAGAACATTCATATCGGCATCGACTGGCTGTCCTCGGTGTCGTTCGGCCACACCACGAAAATCGGCAAGCGCGTGATCGTGCTCGGCGGCGGCAACACCGCCATGGACTGCTGCCGCTCCTCGCGCCGGCTCGGCGGCGAGGACGTGCAGGTGGTGGTTCGCTCGGGCTTTGAGGAAATGAAGGCGTCGCCTTGGGAAAAGGAAGACGCCATGCACGAGGGCATCCCGATCCACAATTACCTCGTGCCCAAGCAATTCACCCACGACAACGGCAGACTCACCGGCATAACGTTTGAGAAGGTAAAAGCTCAGTTCGACGACAAAGGCCGCCGCAAACTGGTGCCCGCCGGTGAACCCGAGCAGCATTTCCCCTGCGACGACGTTCTGGTGGCGGTCGGCCAGGAAAACGCCTTCCCCTGGATCGAGCGTGACGCCGGCATCGAATTCAACGATTGGGGCCTGCCCAAGCTCGACGAGAAGACCTTCCAATCGAGCAACCCGAAGGTGTTTTTCGGCGGCGACGCGGCGTTCGGCCCGAAAAACATCATCTGGGCGGTGGCGCACGGCCACGAGGCCGCCGTCTCGATCGACAAGATGCTCAATGGCGAGGACATCGCGGATCGCCCGCTGCCGGCGGTCGCGCTGATGAGCCAGAAAATGGGCATCCACGAATGGTCCTACGACAACGAGATCGCGCTCGATAACCGCTACAAGGTGCCGCTGCGCGACAAGGTGGTGGCGCTGAAAGACATCAAGGCCGAGGTCGAGCTGGGCTTCGATCCCGAGCTCGCGCTGGCGGAAGCCGGCCGCTGTCTCAATTGCGACGTGCAGACGGTGTTCTCGGCGCAGCTTTGCATCGAATGCGATGCCTGCGTCGACATCTGCCCGATGGATTGCATCACCTTCACGGTGAACCGCGAGGAAGCCGATCTTCGCAAGCATCTTAACGCGCCCTCGCACAATCTCAGCCAGGATCTCTATGTGCAGGACGGACTCAAGACCGGCCGCATCATGGCGAAAGACGAGGACGTCTGCCTGCATTGCGGCCTGTGCGCCGAACGCTGCCCGACCGGCGCCTGGGACATGCAGAAATTCTTGTTGGAAATGACCTACGCAGGGACTTCATGCCGACCGCCACGCCGATCAGCCGCGTAAACGACTTCGTCGTCCGCTTCGCCAACGTCAACGGCTCGGGCTCGGCGAGCGCCAACGAACTGTTCGCCCGCTCGATCCTGCGCCATGGCGTGCCGGTCTCGCCGCGCAACATCTTCCCGTCCAACATTCAAGGACTGCCGACCTGGTACGAGGTGCGCGTCACCGAGGCGAGCCATCTCGGCGCGCGCGGCGGCACCGACTTGATGGTGGCGATGAATCCGCAGACCTTCGAGCGCGACATCGCCGGCATCGAGCCCGGCGGCTATTTGCTCTACGATTCGACCAAACCGCTGCCGGCCTCAAAATTCCGCCAGGACATTACGGTCATCGGCGTGCCACTGACCGCGATCTGCAACCGCGAATACACCGATCCGCGCCAGCGCCAGTTGTTCAAGAACATCATCTATATCGGCGTGCTCACGGCGTTGCTCGACATGGACGTCAAGGTGGTCGAGCAATTGATCGGCGAGCAGTACAAGGGCAAGGAAAAGCTGATCGAGCCCAACATCAAGGCGCTGCATATCGGGCTCGATCATGCCACCCTCAACCTCGCCTGCCCGATCGG
>DAIMKK010000571.1:0-2069 GCA_036721745.1 Pseudolabrys sp.
CTCGAGGGTTTCCATGGCTTCGGCGTCGTCGTCCTTTTCGTGATCGTAACCGATCAAATGCAGAAAACCATGAACCGCGAGGTGGCTGAGATGATGGTCGAACGGCTTTTGCTCGTCATCCGCCTCCGCCCGCGTCGTCTGATAGGCGATGGCGATGTCGCCGAGCATGCGCGGCGCGTCGTCAGGGCCCCCTCCGCCGGTCGGCGGCAAGGCCGGAAACGACAATACGTTGGTCGGCTGGTCGATGCCACGCCAGTTCGAGTTCAGGGTGCGAATTCCGGCGTCGTCGGTCAGCATCACCGCAAGCTCGGCTTCGCCGAGGTCCACATGAAGGCTTGCATCGACGATCTCGGCCGCGGTCGCGACGGCGCGCTGGATCACAGCTTCGGCGTCGGGCTCCGACTGCCAGCAGTCGGAGACGATGAGAACCTCGGTTACCGGAAGGGCAAAGCGCGCCATCGATCCAGAACTTGGTTTGCGGCCAGAACCCGTCCCCGGCGCGCGCTCGGCGGAAGATTTTCGCATCAAGGCTTGCTGGTTGCCGGCCGCTGCGGCAATCCCTCATAGGCGGCGACGATCCGCGCCACCAGTTCATGGCGGATCACGTCTTCGGCGGTGAATTTCACCTGAGCGATGCCCTCAACGCCATCGAGCAGTTTGGCGGCTTCCGCGAGGCCCGAGGTCTGGCCGTTCGGCAGATCGACCTGGGAGGGATCGCCGGTGATGATCATGCGGCTGTTTTCGCCAAGCCGGGTCAGGAACATCTTCATCTGCATCGAGGTGGTGTTTTGCGCTTCGTCCAGAATGATGGCGGCGTTGGTCAGGGTTCGGCCGCGCATGAAGGCCAGCGGCGCGATCTCGATTTCTCCGGTTTGCAGCGCGCGCTCGACGATCCGCGAATCCATCAAATCGTACAGCGCGTCGTAGATCGGCCGCAGATAGGGATCGACTTTCTCGCGCAAGTCGCCGGGCAGAAAGCCGAGCCGCTCGCCGGCTTCGACCGCGGGCCGCGACAGGATGATGCGATCGACTTCCTTGCGTTCGAACAATTGCGCGGCCTGCGCCACCGCCAGCCAGGTCTTGCCGGTGCCCGCAGGGCCGATGCCGAACACCAGTTCGTGCTTCTTGAGCGCGCGAATGTAGGAATCCTGCGCCGCGGTGCGCGCCCGCACCGGCCGCTTGCGCAGGTTGATGGTCTCAAACGACGTCTTTGCCGCCTTGGCATCGAATTCGAACAGCGATCCCTGGGCTACGACCACGCGAATCGCACCTTCGACATCGCCCTGCGCCAGATCGTGGCCCTGCGTCGCCTGCGCATACAGCGTTTCCAGCACGCGCCGCGCGGCATCGCAGCCATCGCGCGAGCCTGCGATGGTGATGTGATTGCCGCGCGAATCGACCACGACGCCAAGCCGGCGCTCGATCAGCGCCAGGTTTTGTCCGTAAGGTCCAACCAGCGCCGAGGCCGCGCGATTGTCATCGAAGTCGATGACTACTTGCGTTTCCGGCGGGATTTGCAGGTCGCGGTCGAGTTTGCGGCTGGGAGCGAGCGAAGGCGAATCCGATGCGCTTTTTGGCAAGGGTTCAGGCTCCAATTGTCATTTGAGAAGAACCGGTCATGTGAGATGAAACAGGTTGCGCGGGCTGCGCATGAGGAGGGCCAGCGAGTTTGCCGAGCAGGCTATAGCGCTCAAGGCTTTCGATGGTCACCGGCAATACCTGGCCGATAATGTCCACGGAGGCCATCACATGCGCCGGCTGCAGATAGGCGGTGCGGCCGACGATCTGGCCGGGATTGCGGGCGGCGCGTTCGAACAGCACATCCACAGTGTTGCCAATCGTCGCCACATTGAAGGCCGATTGCTGGCTGTCGATCAATTCCTGGAGCCGCACCAATCGCTCGTCCATATCAGCCGCTGACACCGTCTCCTGCATGTCCGCCGCCGGCGTTCCGGGCCGTGGCGAATATTTGAACGAATAGGCGCCAGCGTATCCGATTTGTGTGACCAGTGCGAGGGTCGCGACGAAATCTTCCTCGGTCTCGCCGGGGAAACCCACGATAAAATCCG
>DAIMKK010000572.1:0-2067 GCA_036721745.1 Pseudolabrys sp.
GCGACGCGGCCGCGATCAAGACCTCGCAGGACAAGACCACCGACGCGATGAAAATTCTCGATGCGCAACTGGCCAAGACGGCCTACGTCGCCGGCCCAGCGTTTTCATACGGCGACATCCCGGTCGGCGTGATGTGCTACCGCTATCGGCAACTGGTGCCCGGCCGGCCAGCCACGCCTAACCTTGATCGATGGTACGACGCTATCTCAAAGCGCAAGCCGTTCCAGGATCATGTCGGCAGCATTCCGCTGACGTGAGCTAAAGCGCCTCGCCCCTCAGCAGCTTCGGTACATCGCCGGTAAAGCCCGCCGCCTCGCGAATGAACACGCGCTTGAGCGCCGGGATGCGCTCGACCACCCCGAGACCGACATCGCGCATCAAACGCAGCACGTCGGAGCTGTTGGAGAACAGCCGGTTCAGTCCATCGGTGGCGACGCCCATGGTCATGGTGTCGAACCGCCGCCAGCGCTGATAACGCTCAAGCACTTGCGTGCCGCCGATATCGAGCCCAAGTCGCGCGGCATCGGCAATGGCTTCGGCGAGCGCGGCCACGTCGCGCAGGCCCATATTCAATCCCTGCCCGGCGATCGGATGAATAATGTGAGCGGCGTCGCCGACGAGCGCCAGCCGTTCGCCGATGAAGCTGCGCGCGGTGAACAGCCCGAGCGGAAAGGCGCGGCGCGGCCCGACCACCGAAATGTCGCCGAGATGCAGGCCGAAGCGTTTCTCCAGCTCGGCATGGAATTCTTCGTCGGGCAGCGCGATGATACGTTCCGCCTCGCGCGCGGTCTCGGTCCACACGATCGACGCGCGCTTTCCTGTCAGCGGCAGGATCGCGAACGGCCCGGCGGGGAGGAAATGCTCCTCGGCGCGCCCCTGGTGCTCGCGCTCATGCGCCACCGTGGTGACGATCGCGGACTGGTCGTAATTCCATCCATGCGTGGCGATGCCGGCCAGTTCGCGGATTTTCGAGCGCGCACCGTCGGCGCCGACGAGCAGCCGCGCGGGCATCGTCTCGCCGTCGGCGAGCTTGACGTCGACCGCGTGGTCCGCGTGCTCGAAACCCGCGACCGCGCCCGTGCGCAATTCGACGCCGAGCTCTTTTGCCTTTTTGACCAGCGCATCGACCAGATGCCGGTTCTCTACCATGTGGGCGAACGGCTCGCCCGGCTCCACATCGCCGCCGAAAGTCAGGAAGGTCGGCCGCACCGCGTCGTCGAGCTTGGAGTCCGTCACCACCATGTCGAGGATCGGCTGCGCCTGCGCAGCAACCGCGTCCCAGACCTCGATCGCTTCAAACAACCGGCGTGCAGCCGCCGCGATCGCCGAGGCACGCGAGTCCTTCGATTGCACCGCCGCCAGCGCCGGGTCCACCACGGTCACCGAAAACCCTTCGCCCAGCCCTTGGCGCAGCGCGATGGCCAGCGCCAGGCCGGCAAAGCCGGCGCCGCCGATCGCCACGTCACGCCGCTGGTTTCCGATTCGCGCCATTCGTTTCCTTGTGCGGGGCCGCTATGGCCGTCGCAGGATCGCCCGGGCAAGCCGTCCGAAGCCGCTATCCTAGGCTATTCAGGCACTTGGCGCACTCGCGGCAGACTTTTGATCTGGATCAAAACTTAAGCGCTACATTAGACGAAAGTATAACGTCTAGTTGGGGGTCGTCGAGGACCGGGAGGTCCCAGCCCTGCGATCCCCGCCGAGGAGGAAAGGGCAGATCCATGACAACCCAAACCCAATCCCATGAAAGTATGACCCAACCCATGATGTGGTTGGCCGTCGCGTTCGTGGCGATCATTGCGCTGGCGTATTTTTTCGTCTGGTAGAGATCGCCTGCGTCTGATGTGCGGAACGGGCGGCAGGCCAACTGCCGCCCGAAAAATTTTCGGGCCATTGCGGCGTGTCGGCGGTAAGCGTCCCCGCGCCTTGACTTGGCGCCTCGCCCCGGCGTCATTGGCGCCAGCCCGCCTCGAAAGCGCGATCCAATGACCGCCACTGCCTCCGCCGTCCAAGACCTGCTCAAACTTCTCGACCTTGAGCAACTCGACGTGGATTTATTCCGCGGCAGCA
>DAIMKK010000573.1:0-2064 GCA_036721745.1 Pseudolabrys sp.
AAACGTGATTACGCGAATGCCGGTGCAATCGATCGCGCCTTTTTCCGAACTCGCGCTCTTGCCCCTCGCGCCGGTGACCGGGTAATTGTCGGCCAGCGCCGGCGTAACGAGCGCACAGAGCAGCATCGCGGGCAAAATCATTTTGCGCATCATGATGGGAAGATTTGCACCCCCACGCGCAAAATCAAGTGGCAAGCGGCCGCATCCTTAATGGCATCATTAATGAATTGCGATAAGGCCAGATTCTACGAGAATTGCTCGGACTTCAGCCGGTCAGATCGCCGCCGCTTGGCTAAAGCGATGGCCGGGCTTGCCGTAATAGAAGCCGTTGGAGAACGGCGCGACGATCTTGAGACCGTCGAGGCGCCCCGCGGCTTCCTTGGCGTCGATGCGCCGGTCGAGGGCGTCGCGGAAAATCGCGGCCACCGCCACCATGTCGCAACTGTGCGGCGACAGCCGGAAGCGCGTGACGCCCATGTCCTGCAATTCGGCTAGCTCGCCAGCCAGATTGAGGTAATCGTGCGACATGGTCTGGATGCCGTTCACGGTCAGGAACGGCTTGTCCTCCAGCGTGCGCAGCGTCATGCCGTCGGCATCGACGTTGCAGATGAACTGGCAGCTGTCCTTGGTGCGGCCGTGCGCACGCGCGTGATAGCAGCGCGCCGACAGCGCCAGCCCGATGCGGCCAAACACCTGCACTTCGAGGCTGACGCCGAGCTTGGCCGCTTCCGGGCAAAACGCGCGGATGGCGCTCGCCGGCATTTCCGGCGGCAGGCAGACATTGCAGACACCGCCGGCGGCCAGCACCGCCAAAGTGCGCTCGTTGTAGACATTGATGAAGGGGCCGGCGTGATGCGGCCGTCCGCGCAAACGCAACAGAGCGGAACCGTCATTGGCTTCCACCATGTTGTCCCCGTCGCAGACGTCCTCGATCATCTGGCGTTCCTGCTTGGACATCACTTCGGCCAAAGTGGAACGCACCACGGTCTTGCCGGCGGCCTTGAGCCGCTCGGCGACCGCATCGAAATAATCGTCGAACAGCGGCGCGCGCTTGAAGCAGATCACCTCGCCGAGATAGACGGCCGTGACCGGCGCCTCGTCTGCGATGCGGAAATAGAAATCGCGCCAGCGCTCCGGCTCCCAGTTGAACAGCACCGGCCCCAGCGTGAGCTCGCTCGCGTTCGCCTGCACCTTTATCTCCATCGCTTGCTGGGGAAGGCGCCTTCGGTCTCGCGGCGGCCTTCGGTGAGCGCCAGCAGGCTGGCGAAGGCGGCCTCGCGGCCGGCCATGATGTCGTCGACCGCCTTGCGAAACGCCGACACCACGCTCTTGACGTAAGCGCGGCTGCGCTGGCGGCCTTCGATCTTGAGCGCGGTGACGCCGGCGCGCATCAGATCGGGCAGCAGCGCCGACAAATTGAGGCTGACCGGCTCCTCGAAGGCGTAATAGCCCTCGCTCTGCGCATTGCACAGATAGCGGCCCTTGCAAATCGTCGTATAGCCCGCGCTTTCGCCGCAGGCGAAGCAGTCGATCACGTAATCTCCGAGCCGCGTGGTCAAATTGCGCGCGGCATCCTCCTCGTAATGCACGTCGGCCGCCGGCGAGCAGATGCCGTCCATGTTGGTGGACAGCCCGGTGACGTAATTGGTCAGGCTGCAACGGCCTTCCGCCATCATGCCGATATTGCCGAACACGAAGGCTTCGATCTCGCACGGGATCTGCTGGTGCAGCTCGGCGATCTCGGCGACGGTCAGCATGCGCGGCAGCACCACGCGCTTGATGCCGAATTCTTGCGCATAAAATCGGATCGCTTCGGGCGACGACGCGCCGGCCTGCACCGACAGATGCAGTCGCAAATCCGGATAAAGCCGCGCGGCATAGTCGGCGACGCCCATGTCGGCGACAATGACGGCGTCGACCCCCAGCTTGGCTGCCCCGTCGATGGCGTCCCGCCACAGTCGGAACTTGCCGGCCGGCGGAAAGGTATTGACCGCGAGCAGCACCTTGGCGCCGCGGGCGTGCGCATAGGCGAGCGATTGCTCGACTTCGGCCAGCGTGAAATTC
>DAIMKK010000574.1:0-2058 GCA_036721745.1 Pseudolabrys sp.
CCAACCGGCTGTTCCTGGAAATCCTCACCTCTAAGAATGATCCGGAAACCGTTCTTCGGCGGATGAACGAATTCGGCGTGCTCGGTCATTTCGTGCGAGCCTTCGGCAAAGTCGTGGCGATGATGCAGTTCAACATGTATCACCACTACACCGTGGACGAGCACCTGTTGCGCTGCATCGGCATCTTGCGGGAGATCGAAACCGGCAGCAGCAAAGACGCGCCGCTCGCCAACGACCTGATCCACAAGCTGCTGCCCGGCAACCGCACGGTGCTCTATGTCACGCTGTTCCTGCACGACATCGCCAAAGGCCGCATCGAGGACCATTCGATCGCCGGCGCGCGGGTGGCGCGACGGCTCTGCCCGCGCCTGGGCTTTTCCGCCACCGACACGGAGACCGTCGCCTGGCTGATCGAGAATCATCTCGTCATGTCGAGCGTGGCGCAATCGCGCGATTTGTCCGACCGCAAGACGATCGAGAATTTCGCCGCGGTGGTGCAGTCGGCCGAACGGCTGAAGCTGCTCGCCATCCTCACCACCGCCGACATCCGCGCCGTCGGCCCCGGTGTGTGGAACGGCTGGAAAGCGCAACTGCTGCGCACGCTTTATTATGAGACCGAGCCGGTGCTCACCGGCGGCTTCTCGGAGGTCAACCGCGCCCAGCGCGTCGCCGCGGCGCAAGCCGAGTTCCGCGCGGCGATGGCGGACTGGCCGAGTGAGCGGCTGGAGAGCTATATCGCCAAGCATTATCCGGCCTATTGGCTCAAGGTCGATCTGCCGCACAAGATCGAGCACGCTAAGTTCGTGCGCGCTGCCGAGGATGCCAACAAGTCGCTCTCGACTATTATTAGTTTCGACGGCGGCGCGGTGACCGAGCTCACAGTGCTGGCGCCCGACCATCCCTGGCTGCTCTCGATCATCGCCGGCGCCTGCGCCATGGCCGGCGCCAATATCGTCGATGCGCAGATCTACACCACCACCGATGGGCGCGCGCTCGACACCATCTCGCTGTCGCGCGAATTCGAGCGCGACGAGGACGAGGCGCGGCGCGCCAATCGCGTCGCCGAATCGATCGAGAAGGCGCTGCGTGGCGAATTGCGGCTGCCCGACGCGGTGGAGAAACGCGTGGCCCCCAAAGGCCGCATCAAGGCCTTCACGCTCGAGCCCACGGTCACCATCAACAACCAGTGGTCGCGCCGTTATACGATGGTGGAGATCACCGGCCTCGATCGCACCGGTCTGCTCTACGAGATGACCACGACGCTGTCCAAGCTCAACCTGAACATCGCCTCCGCCCACGTTGCCACTTTCGGCGAGCGCGTGGTGGACGTGTTCTATGTGACGGATTTGATGGGCGCGCAGATCGCCTCACCTACCCGCCAGGCCGCCATCAAGCGCGCGTTGATCGCCTTGTTCGCGACGGGCGAGGGTAACGGCAAGCAAACTAAAGAGTAACCACGAAGCAGTGTGATGCGCGAATCCCTTGTTGCCATTGTCGGTCTCGGCTTGATGGGCGAAGTCTACGCCCGACGGCTGATTGACGCAGGACTTACCGTCATCGGTTTTGACATCGACCCAGTCCGACGCGCGCGACTGGCCGAAATCGGCGGACGGGCGGTGGGTTCGATCGCGGAACTTGCGGGTCCATCGCACTGCATCATCATCGCCGTGTTCAATACCGATCAGGTCGAGGACGTGATCGAGAACCATCTGTTGCCGACGCTCGGCGACGCCTCGGGCAAGATCGTGCTGTGCATGAGCACCTGCGATCCCGACCAGGTGGCGGCGCTTGCCGAGCGCGTGATCCCGCGCGGCATCCGCTATCTCGACGTGCCGGTGTCGGGCACCAGCGATCAGGTGCGGCGCGGCGACGGCGTCGCCTTGATCGGCGGCGATCCCGCCATCGCCGCGGAGGTGAAGGACGTGTTCGACGCGCTGTTCGCGCGCAGCTTCCAGATCGGCAAGATCGGCGACGGTGGCCGCGCCAAACTGGCGGTCAATCTGATCCTCGGCTTGAACCGTCTCGCCATGGCCGAGGGTCTCGTTTTTGCCGAGCGCC
>DAIMKK010000575.1:0-2054 GCA_036721745.1 Pseudolabrys sp.
GCTATCAGGTCTGGTGGGTGACCGCGATCGGCCAGGACGACGCGCAGAAATCATTGCGCCCGCTGCTCGGCGTGCCGGAGGATCTCGCCATCATCGACATCATGCTGTTCGGCGTGCCGGCCAAGGCGCCCTACAAGCGCTGGAAGAAGACGTTGCCGCAGATCATGAACTGGGACCGCTTCGACATGGCGAACCATATGAGCATCGAGGAGATCGACGCCTGGGTGCGCGAGACGCGCCACAAGGTGATGTACCGCGACGAAGCGAAAGTGGATTGATAACGAGGGACCACTAGTGTCCCGATTCCGAAGTTCGCATGTCTGTGCGGCACCATCTGGTGCGATCTTCGGAATCAAAGGGACACTAGCAAGTTTATGATCCTAGTGTGGTTTTGGATTTGAAGTTCCTCTCCGAGCTTGCTTCAATAGTACGAGGAACTTCAAATCCACCACACTAGGGGACGACCATCATGACCGGCCATCTGAAGATCATCGCCGCCGCGTTCGGACTCACGCTCTTCGCCGCGCCCGCTTTCGCCGACGCTATCGATGGCGATTGGTGCCATAGACCCGATGGCCGCCGCTTTTCCATCCGCGGACCTGACATCGTCACGCCCGGCGGCGCGCATCTACAAGGAGACTACGGCCGGCACTCTTTCTCATACGCAGTGCCGGCGCCCGAGCCCGGTGCGGGCAAGACCGTCTTCATGATGCTGCTCGACGAAAATACCGTGCATTTGCGGTTGGGCGAAGCCTTCGCCCCCAATCCGGAAACCTGGATTCGATGTTCGCCGTCGGTTAGTTCGCTCAACGTGTTGCCGGCGTCGTAGCCGCGCGGGCTATTCCACCGCCGCCGTCACGCGGATGATACCGTGCTCCTGCATGCGCAGCGCCTTGGCGGCGGCGAGCGACAGATCGAGCACGCGGCCTTTGTTGAACGGTCCACGATCGTTGACGATGACCAGCACGCTACGATGGGTTTGGCGATCGGTGACGCGCAGGCGGGTGCCGAACGGCAGTGTGCGGTGGGCGGCCGTGAATCTGCTCGGATCGTAGCGTTCGCCGGTGGCGGTCCGGCCCGCGTAATGCGTGTCGTAGTAGGCGGCGACGCCGGAGAATGTCTTTTGGCTGGACGCCTCGGCCGGCGCACCAACAAAAGAACAAACAAGCGCAGCCGCAGCTGTGACCCAAATCCCCGAATTCATCACCATTCCTCGCACACGCAGCGCTCGCCGTAGTCAGCAATCGTGTCACGGATGTGGCGCGCTGGCGCCGTCGCGAATTCGCCGCGGCTACTCAAATAAGCGTTTTGGGGAACAAAAGTTCCCAACGCGGCATCGCCGGCCCGGCTTCGGATGACGGTTATTTGAGCTTCGGCAGCGTCTGCCTGCAGCGCCCGATATCGGCCCAGGGGTCGTCGCGCAGGCGCTTGAGCCGCGCCGGCAGGTTGAGCACGGTAAACTGGTTCGAGCCCTTGAGCGTGCCGAGCTCGGACCATTCGATCGGCGTTGACACCGGCGCGCCCGGCCGCGCGCGGGTGGAGTAAGGCGCGACCGCCGTCGCTTCGCGGCTGTTGCGCAGGTAATCGACGAAGATCCGCTTGTTGCGTTTGCTCTTGGCCGCGGTCGCGGTGTAGCGGCCGGGCTCGTCCGCCGCCATGCCGGCGGCGACGGCGTGGGCGAAATCCTTGGCCGCGTCCCAGGGCGTCGGTTTGATCGGCAGCACCACGTGCAGCCCCTTGCCGCCAGAGGTTTTGACAAGACTCTTGAGCTTCACGCGCGCAAGCCGCTCTTGCACCTCGCGCGCGGCGGCGACCACGTCTTTCCAGCCCGTGCCCGGCCCCGGATCGAGATCGAACACCAGCCGGTCGGCGCGCTCGCGGTCATCGATCGTGGTGCCGCGGGTGTGGATTTCCAGAACGCCGGCCTGCACCAGCGAGATCAAACCGGCGAGATCGTCGATGGCAATAATCTTGTCGCCCTTCTCGGACACAAGATGCAGGTGCTCGGTAGCGATGCCGGCCGCGGCGTGTTTCTGGAAAAAACATTGCCCAGC
>DAIMKK010000576.1:0-2053 GCA_036721745.1 Pseudolabrys sp.
CTGTGCTAGGTCAACGCGATCAGTCAAATCAGCGTTAGGAAAGACAATGGCCGGCTGCGCCAAAACCAGAGACCGCTGCGGCGAAAAAAGACGAGACCGTTGCGAAAAGCAAGAGCCCACCGGCGGCAGACGCTCCCAAGACTGAAAGCAGCGAGAAAACAGCCGACCCATCCTCAGGCTATAGCCGGGGCGAGGGCCAGAAGCCGGTTTCGCAGGCCTACAAGGATAACTGGAACGCGATCTACGGTAAGAAAAAAAAGAAGAAACGATAATCATCCCCGCCCACCGTCCGGTAGTGAGCGCGCTTGAACCATTCAGTCGCGCTTGGCCTGATGATGCACCATCGACAGCGTGAGGTCCCACGCATTGCGGACGTTGACGATCAGCAGGGTCAGCAGCGCACCCGCCAGCACATCCAAGGCCAATTTGTTTTCTAACCAGATCATCGCCGCCGCAACCAGCAGCGCCAGATAAGCGGCCATCGGTAAGAGGGCGTAGGCCAGATGGTCTTGCTTGTAATTCGTCCAATCGTGACGCAACAGCTGGATGGTCACGAACAACGAAACCGCGACCCCGATCGCGGCGCATGTTCCGATGAGCGCTGCGAAGAAGACGATCTGGAGCGCGGGTACGAGCGCGATGGCCGAGAGAAAAAAGACGGCGGTGAAATGCACCACCACGGGGCTGTAGAAGGCGCGCGTCGGCGCCGCCCTCTTTTCGGTCAAAAATCCGACGCCAAGCGATATGGCGACGAACAGCAGCGCGAGCAATGTCGCGCCAGCGGTGCCGACCAGTACATAGAATTCATGCCAGCGTTCGAGTTCGGCCATCATTCTGGTGTTCGCGCCTAACCTCGCCCGACGAAGGGCATCTTGTTTGCCATCACCGTCATGAACAGCACGTTGGTGTCGAGCGGCAGGCTGGCCATGTAGACCACCGCATTGCCGACATGCTCGGCTTCCATGCGCGGCTCGATCTTCTTGCTGCCATCCGGCTGCAGCACGCCGTCGCCCTGCACCATGCGCTCGGTGAGCGGCGTCGCCGCGTTGCCGATGTCGACCTGGCTGCAGCAGATGTCGTATTGCCGGCAGTCGAGCGAGGTGGACTTGGTGAGGCCGGTTACCGCGTGCTTGGTCGAGGTATAGGCGACCGAATAGGGGCGCGGCGCGTGCGCCGAGATCGAGCCGTTATTGACGATGCGGCCGCCGCGCGGGTTCTGCGCCTTCATGATCTTAATGGCTTCCTGCGTGCACAGGAACATGCCGGTCAGATTGGTGGCGACCACGTTGCTCCAGGTCTCATACGGCAGTTCTTCGAGCGGCATGGCCGGCGCGCCGATGCCGGCATTGTTGAACAGGACGTCGAGCCGGCCGAACGTCGACTTTACGGTCGCAAACAGCGCCAGGATCGACTCGCGTTTCGACACGTCGGTCGGCACGGCCAGCGCCTGCGCGCCGATGGCGTTTATTTCGGCGGCGACCTTGTCGAGCATTTCCTTGCGCCGGCCGGCCAGCACCAGGCTGTAGCCGGCTTTCGCCAAGGCAATGGCTACCGCCCGGCCGACCCCGGTTCCGGCGCCGGTGACGAGGGCAATTTTTGCGGCGGCAGACATGGTCTGTCCTTCCCTAAAAATATTGGAAGGATCGCCATATCACAAAATCGCGCGCGCCAGCTATGGGCGCGTGCCCGTGCAGTCCATTGACGGAGCAGGAGGGCTCAGCCCGCCAGCGCTTGCGGCACGTCGATCGGCTGGAAGGCGTCGGGTGATTGCAGCCGGGCGGTGATCTCGGCGGCGGTCACCGCCCTGCCGAAACGGTAGCCTTGCATGAAATGCACGCCGGCGGCGCGCAGGAACAACTGCTGGTCGGCGGTCTCGACGCCTTCCGCCGTCACCTTCATACCCAGCCCGCGGCCGAGGCTCACCACCGCGTGCACGATGGCCGCGGCGTCGGCGGCCTTTTCAATGGCGACCACGAAGCTGCGGTCGATCTTGAGCTTGTCGAACGGCAGGCGGCGCAGGTAAAGCAGGCTCGAATAGCCGGTACCGAAATCC
>DAIMKK010000577.1:0-2047 GCA_036721745.1 Pseudolabrys sp.
TCTATCTTGCCGCCGCCGTCATCAATTCCAGATGATTCTCAACAGACCCTAGCGCACGCGCGGCCGACGATCCAGCGTTATTGCTCGAATGCCGCCTTCAGGCGGTTGAGCTGCGGCACCAGAGGATTGCCGATCGCGGCGCGTTCCGCCGCCGGGGCGTGGATGGTGGTATCGAGGCGGCGGACTTTGGTCTGCAGCGCCATCGAGCGGGCGATCAGGTCCTGCAATTGCTGCGGCAGTTTTTCGACCATGTCGTTCGCGCCGGGATCGGCGGCGCTGAGCTTGACCTTGGTCTTTTCGCGATTGGCCTGGGTCAGCGTCATCTCGCCTTCCTTCACCGCGCGGTGCAGCAACAGCCACGACGCCAACTGCATCAGACGCGTGGTCAGCCGCATGCTTTCGGTGGCGTAAGTGAGGCTGACGGAGCGGTCGAGCGCCTTGGCCTCGGTGCGGCCGACGCCGTCGAGATAGGCCGCGGTCTCCTCGACCAGGTCCATGCCGTCCCGGAACAGGGCGCCGAACGCCGCGGAATTGGTCAGCCGCTCGCTCAGTTGCACGAGGGCGGTTTCGCCTTGCGAACGGTCCGACATGGTTAATGCCTCACGCCACTGTTTACGCCGCCGGCTTGAAAGCGCACCGGCTTATGATGAATAAATCATTGCGCGCCCGCAGGCGGGAGTCCAGCCGCAAGCGCTTTTATGGTTTCCAGCGAGGTGACGCCGACGCCCAAAAAAAAGAGCCGCCGTTTCCGGCGGCTTTTGAAGTTGATAACAGGGAGGCGTCAAACAGAGTGGACAGGAGCCACTCGGTGTCCAAACGAGGACGATTCAAGTCATAAACGAGAAAGCTTAATCAATCGTAAACGAACGATTTCCTTCAGGCTTCGTTTGCCGTGTCGGGGGGTGGCCGAGTGCCGGAGGGAGAGCGGCGGAGCGGCGCACCGCACGATCTCTCAACGAGTCGTCCCCGCGCACGCGGGGGACCCATACTCCGCGGCGGTTGTGATGAAGGAAGATGTCGAACAGACTGCCCCAGCGAGAGCGCACGGCGTATGGGTTCCGGCGTTCGCCGGAACGACAACCCCTCACGACTTGAAAAAGCTGTCAGCGGCATCCCTGGAGGCGCGCTTTTTGGTCATGGCCAGCTGCAGCCGCTCGATTTCCGAACTCATCAGCGCGATGCGCTCGGTCAATTCCTCGACCGACAGCAGCGACAGATCCTGCCCGATCTCGTGGGTGACTTTCTTCCTCGGTTTGTCGTCGTCCTCGATGGCCATGCGCGCTCTCCCGTGCTCAACGATCAGGGTAACGGTTGCCAGCCGGAGCGCGGCTGGCTAAGCAAATGCCTCTTGAAAAATTCCGCGTTTGGCCAAGGACAAATCATGGAAAAGCTGCCCGCGCAAATGACCGTCATCGGCATCAGCAAGCCCGGCGGCCCGGAGGTGCTTTTGCCGGAAACCCGCAGCGTTCCGGCGCCGGGGCCGAGCGAAATCCTGATCAGGGTGCACGCTGCCGGCGTCAACCGGCCCGACGTCGCGCAGCGGTCCGGTTCCTATCCGCCGCCGCCCGGCGCCAGCGATCTGCCCGGCCTTGAAGTCGCGGGCGAAGTCGTCGCGGTCGGTTCCGGCGCCACCAAACACAAGCTCGGCGACAGAGTGATGTCGCTGGTGGCCGGCGGCGGCTACGCGCAATATTGCATCGCGCAGGATGCCCAGGCAATGGCGGTGCCACCGGCGCTGTCGATGCTGGAAGCCGGCGCCATCCCGGAAACGCTGATGACGGTCTGGCACAACGTATTCGAGCGCGGCGCGCTGAAATCGGGCGAGACGCTGCTGATTCACGGCGGCTCGTCCGGCATCGGCACCATGGCCATTCAACTGGCCAAGGCGTTCGGCTCCAAGGTGATCGTCACCGTCGGATCGAAGGACAAGGCCGACGCCTGTCTCAAGCTCGGCGCCGACCGCGCCATCAATTACAAGACCGAAGACTTCGTCACTGAAGTAAAGACGGCGACGTCAGGCGTGGGCGCCGATGTCATTCTCGATATG
>DAIMKK010000578.1:0-2031 GCA_036721745.1 Pseudolabrys sp.
ATGTAGATCGCCGGCAGCGCGTCGAAGGCGGCGCTTAGCCTGTCGATTGTGGTGTCGTCGGCGATCACCCAGAGCTGGTGCCGCACGCCGTCGTCGGCGGTGACGTCGACATCCGGCTTGCCGGAAGCCACCTGCGTCAGAATGGCCTCGATGGCCGGCGCGTTGGGGTAGCCGATCATCACCGGGCCGGTCTGCGCGTTGATCGCCTCGATCTGGCGCACGCGGTCGTCTTCCTTCAACGGGGTGGTGAGCTCGTGCTTGCGGATGCGGTTGGTTGCGTAGTCGGCGAGTGACGCGACGCAAGCGATGCCGGTTTGCGTGCGGCCGCGCCAGGTCAGCCGGTAGACGTAATAGCAAGGCCTATCGTCGCGTATCAGGACACCGCCGGCGATCATCTTCGCCAGATTCTCCGCCGCCTTGGCATAGACCGCCTTGTCATAGGGGTTGGTTGCCGGGTCGAGGTCGATTTCCGGCTTTGAGATATGCAAGAAGCTCCATGGCTTGCCCTTGGCGCGCGCGCGCGCCTCGGCGCTGGAGAGCACGTCGTAAGGAGGCGCCAGTACCTCGGCCGCGCGTCCAGGCGCCGGGCGTAGGGCGCGGAATGGTTTAATGAGAGGCAAACGTTTCTCCGGTGCCCTGGGTGTTGTCGGTGCTTATTACAGGCCCGCCCGCGACCGGCAAGCCGGAACCGTTTTCCCGATTGATTTCCGCCGGCAATTCCTGCACCTCACAGGCATGAGCGACGAAGCAGCCATTCTGGCCGCCAATGCGGCCTATTACCGGGCTTTCACGGCTGCCGATTTTGCGGCGATGAGCCGTATCTGGGCGGAGGACAACGTCTCCTGCATCCACCCGGGATGGCCGGTGCTGATCGGCCGGCCGGCGATCCTGGAATCCTACCGCGAAATCATGCGCAATCCGGACCAAGAGCGGATCGACCCGCGCAACGAGACCGTGATGACCGCAGGCGACGAAGCCCGCGTGATTTGCGTGGAATTCGTCGGCGGAGCCGCGCTGGCCGCAACCAATCTTTTCAAGCGCGTCGATGGTGCGTGGCGGATGACCCATCATCAGGCCAGCCCGATCGCTGCGCTGGTCGAAGAGGCTGTTTCGCAGCCGTCATCGCGGCGATTGAACTAGCGCAACGCGGGCAAGCGCAAGCCTATGCGTAGAGCCGCCGCCATCCTTATCGCCGGACCGACCGCGAGCGGCAAGTCGGCTCTGGCTCTGGCGCTCGCCGAAAAGCTCGGCGGCACGATCGTCAATGCCGATTCCATGCAGGTCTATCGCGACCTGCATGTCATCACCGCGCGGCCTTCATCCGCAGAAGAAGCGCGCGTGCCACATAGGCTCTACGGCCATGTAGACGCGGCGGTGAACTATTCCACCGGGCAATGGTTGCGCGACGTGACCGTGGTGCTCGATGAATTGAAGTCCGAAGGCCGCGTTCCAATTCTGGTCGGGGGCACCGGGCTTTATTTTAAGGCATTGACCAGTGGACTTGCGGCCGTGCCGCCGATCCCTGCGGAAATTCGCAACCAGGTGCGAGGGCGCCTAGCGAGTGAAGGTGCGGCGGCATTGCATACCGAGCTTACGAAGCTCGATCCGCTAACCGCGCAGCGGCTGATGGTGAACGACCGCTCTCGCATTTCCCGTGCTCTGGAAGTCGTGCTGGCGACCGAGCGCTCGCTCACCGACTGGCACCGCGTAGGCCTGCCGACGCTAATCGATCCACACAACGCCGCGAAAATCTTCCTCACCTGCGAACGCAAAGCTTTGGTCGCGCGGATCGAAACGCGCTTCGCCGTCATGCTGACAGCCGGCGCGCTCGACGAGGTGAGGGCGCTTGAGCGGCGCCAGCTCGATCCGCTGCTGCCGGCCATGAAAGCGCATGGCGTGCCCTGGCTGATCCGGCACCTCAATGGCGAGATCACCCTGGATGAGGCGGCGGCCGGCGCCGTCATGGACACCCGCCGCTACGCCAAGCGCCAGGTCACTTGGTTTCGCAATCAGATGAAGGATTGGCCCTGG
>DAIMKK010000579.1:0-2029 GCA_036721745.1 Pseudolabrys sp.
ATACGCCGGAGGCGATGAGCGACAACAGGAATATTCCGGCGGCGCCGATGCCGAGCAAGGGCGCCAGGGTGTGATAGGCGGTTTCGATTTCGGCGACGTCCGGATGGCCGGAGTGGAAGGCGCCAGACTCCATCATCACCATCGCCATGTTGACCAAGCCCGCGATCGCCAGCGCGATCACCACTTCATGGTTGGAGATGCGCACCAAAAGGCGCCGCTCGTGCTCGTCGCGGCCCGGCGTGCGCGCCTGCGTCAAGCCCGAATGCAGGTAGACTGCGTGCGGCATGACGGTGGCGCCGACAATGCCGACCGAAATCAACAAAGCCTTGGCGTCAGGCAGTCCAGGAACGACCGAGTGATAGGCCGCCGCGCCCCAGTCGACCGGCGCAATGAACATCTCGATCAAGTAGCAAAGCCCGATGATACCGACCAAGCTGCCGATGATCAGTTCGACCGACCGCGCCGCCGAGGAATTCCGCAAGATCGGTGGCCATAGCGGCGATCTCGCTCACCACCCACATCGCCATGACGACCGGTTTCGAGAAATTGTCGCGGCACATTTCCGCGAGATTGCGGCCGGTGACGATGCCGAGCTTGGCGGAGAGCGCCTGGAACAGCATGGCGATCAGGTTGGCCAGCAGCACGACCCACAGCAGCGTGTAGCCGTATTTCGCGCCGGCCTGGATGTTGGTGGCGAAATTGCCGGGGTCCATGTAGGCGATCGAAGCGACGACCGCCGGACCGGCGAAGGCGAGATAAGCGGCTGGCCCGCGGCGCTGGCCGCTAAGGATCGCCTGCGCCGCCAGCACCGTCCGATCGGTGAGCGATTTGGGGGTCGGTGTTTCGGCGTCCATCCGGCTTAAGTTCTTTCCCCGTCTCTATAAATCAGCCTAACACAGCGCGCAGCATAAGTTTGTTGCGAATAGTTTGCAATTGCATCTTGACTGGAACTTACCGAGTTCCATTGGGTTGTCGCAGGCTTCAAACCTGCGACCAGAATAAGGGCGGCGCCAGCGATGACCAAGATCCGCAGCCGCTGGCTCTGCCTGCCGCTCGCGCTGGCGATGCTGGCCATCGAGCCCGCGTTTGCTGCGGGGGAAGCCGCCAAAGGCCCCTCCGAAGTCCTTTTCATCGCGCAAATCCTGGCACTGATGATCGTCGGCCGCCTGCTTGGCGAAGCCATGCTGCGCCTGGGCCAGCCGGCCGTTATGGGGCAATTGATCGGCGGACTGCTGCTCGGCCCCTCGCTGTTCGGGCTCCTCCTACCCGACTTTCAACACGCGCTGTTTCCCAAGAGCCCCGAACAGAAAGCGATGATCGACGCGATCTCGCAGTTCGGCATCCTGCTTCTGCTGCTGATGACCGGCATGGAAACCGATCTCAAGCTGGTGCGCCAGACCGGGCGCGCCGCCGTCTTTGCATCGCTCATGGGCATCGTCGTTCCCTTCGCCTGCGGCGTCGCGCTCGGTGAGATGCTGCCGGACTCGCTATTGCCGGACCCCGGCAAGCGGCTGATCACCGCGCTGTTCCTCGGCACCGCCTTGTCGATCGCATCGGTCAAGATCGTGGCCATGGTCGTGCGCGAGATGAACTTCATGCGGCGCGTGGTCGGCCAGGTCATATTGGCCTCCGCCATCATCGACGACAGCATCGGCTGGATCATCGTCTCGATCATCTTCAGTCTCGCCTTGCACGGCGCGGTCGATGCCTGGTCTCTGGCGCAAAGCGTGATCGGCACACTTGTGTTCCTGACCGTGAGCCTGACGGTCGGCCGCCGCATCGTGTTTTTCATCATCCGCTGGGTCAACGACACCTTCGTCAGCGAGTTCGCCGTGGTCACCGCGATCCTGGTCATCATGGGCGGAATGTCGCTGATCACCTATGGCATCGGCGTGCACACCGTGCTCGGCGCCTTTGTCGCCGGCATCTTGATTGGCGAATCCCCGATCCTCACCCGTCATATCGACGAGCAATTGCGCGGCCTCATTACCGCGTTCTTCGCGCCGGTGTTCTTCGGCGTTGCCGGTTT
>DAIMKK010000580.1:0-2027 GCA_036721745.1 Pseudolabrys sp.
ATCCAAAGGCGCCGCGCAATCCTGGCAGATGGAGAACCGCTACAAGACCATGACGGCCGGCAAATTCGATTTCGGCTTCGCGGTCGACTGGATGCGCAAGGATTTGAGCATTTGTCTTGGCGAGGCGCGCAAAAACGGCGCGCACCTGCCGGTCGCCGCGTTAGTGGACCAGTTTTATTCCGAAGTGCAGAAGATGGGCGGCAAGCGTTGGGATACGTCGAGCCTGATCGCGCTGCTGGATCGGTAATACCAAGCGGCCCCAAGCGGTCGCACACGCCGAGCAGTCGTCACCCGCGAAAGCGGGTGCGGGCATGGCAATGATACTTAAAACCGTTCGTCCCCGCGACCCGCCTACGCTCGCTTTGCGAGCTTCGGCGCGTTTGAAGTCCGCCGAAGCGCGGCGCGCGAAGGCGGAAAGCGGGGACCCAGAGCCACGTATTCAGTGTCTGTAGCAAAGACTGGATTCCCGCGTCCGCGGGAACGAACGGAGTATGGGGGCAATCCCACGGAAAATATTTGAGTCCGTGGATTAGCTTTCGGCCTTGGACTTGTTCAGTGCCACGGCGGCGCGAATGAGCGCCTGCAACGCCTTTTCATCGATCTTGTCGCCTTCATGGATATCGATGGCGCGCCGGGTGTTGCCTTCGAGGCTGGAATTGAAGAGGCGTGAGGGGTCCTTGAGCGAGGCGCCCTTGGCGAAGGTCAGCTTCACGACGGCCTTATAGGTCTCGCCGGTGCAGATGATGCCGTCGTGCGACCACACCGGAACCCCTCGCATCGCGTTCGACGGCTTTCTCCATTTCACCTCCTCGACCACGTCGGGGTCCGCCTCTTTGATGAGTTTTCGGACCCGAGCGAGCGTCTCGCCCCGCCAATCGCTCCGCGCCGCGATTCTCGCATCGATCAGCCGAGAGGGAGAGTCGCCGCCTTTTCCTTCCTTCGAGGCGGTCTTGGGCTTCTTCATGGTGGTTGGCGGTTTCTTCATGGCGCTCGCCAGCCGAGGCCGGGCGCTACGTGCTTGAGGATCGCCTCGATGACGTGGGCGTTGTAGTCGACGCCGAGCTGATTGGGCACGGTCAGCAGCAGCGTATCGGCCTCGGCGATGGCTTCGTCCTTCTTCAACTCATCGATGAGCACGTCCGGCTCGGCGGCGTAGCTGCGGCCGAAAATGGCGCGTGAGTTTTCGTCGAGAAAACCGATCTGGTCCCCCTCCTCGCCGCCGCGGCCGAAGTACATGCGGTCGCGCTCGTCCACCAGCGCGAAGATGCTGCGCGAGACCGACACCCGCGGCGTGCGCGCGTGCCCGGCCTCTTTCCACGCCGCGCGGTAAAGCCGGAGTTGCTCCGCCTGCTGGACATGGAACGGCTTGCCGCTCTCGTCGATTTTCAGCGTCGAGCTTTGCAGGTTCATGCCCAGCTTGGCCGCCCATTCCGCCGTGGCATTGGTGCCGGCGCCCCACCAGATGCGCTCGCGCAGGCCCTCCGAGTAAGGCTCCAGGCGCAGCAGGCCGGGCGGGTTCGGAAACATCGGGCTCGGATTGGGCTTGGCGAAGCCCTCGCCGCGGATCACCTCAAGGAAGACCTCGGCGTGGCGCCGCGCCATGTCGGCATCGGTCATGCCCTCCGGCGGCGCGTAGCCGAAGTAGCGGAAGCCGTCGATCACCTGCTCGGGCGACCCGCGAGAGATGCCGAGCTGCAGGCGGGAGCCGGCGATGAGGTCGGCGGCGCCTGCGTCCTCCGCCATGTAGAGCGGGTTCTCGTAGCGCATGTCGATGACCGCGGTGCCGATCTCGATCTTTTTGGTGCGCGCACCGCAGGCGGCGAGCAGCGGAAACGGCGAGCCGAGCTGACGGGCAAAGTGATGCACCCGGAAATAGGCGCCATCCAGGCCGAGCTCCTCGGCGGCCACCGCCAGCTCGATTGATTGCAGCAGGGCGTCGGACGCCGACCGCGTCTGCGACTGCGACGACGGGGTCCAATGGCCGAAGGAGAGAAAACCGATGTTTTTCATAGAGGTCTATATGGGAC
>DAIMKK010000581.1:0-2026 GCA_036721745.1 Pseudolabrys sp.
GAGAGCGTCTGATCTGACTGCAGCGGTCGAGGAACAAACAAAACCCCCCGCGGAGAGGCGGGGGTTTTTCGTTACCGGCGGTAAGCCAGCCGTTTACTTCTTCTCTTCGGTCTTCAGGAAGCCCGAGAATTTCTTCTGGAAGCGCGACAGGCGGCCGCCGCGGTCGACCAGATGCTGCTGGCCGCCGGTCCAGGCCGGGTGCGACTTCGGGTCGATGTCGAGATGCATGACATCGCCCTCTTTGCCCCAGGTGGAGCGGGTGGTGAATTCGCTGCCATCGGTCATCACGATCTTGATGGTGTGGTAGCCGGGGTGGATATCCTGCTTCATCGCTTGGGTTCCGTGGGCGCCGTTGCGCCTAAAAGGGGCTGAATTTGGCGGGTCTATACAGCAGCCAGGGTCAGGCCGCAACCCGCCCTCTTTGTCATTCCGGGGCGCCGCGAAGCGGCGAACCCGGAATCCAGATGCCAACTTGACGCTAGTTTCTGGATTCCGAGTTCGCTCGCCATAGCGCGGCGAAGACGCGCGTAAACGCGCTTATGGCTCGCGCCCCGGAATGACCATGAGAGAGCTTGCGCTATTTCTCGCTCTTTTCCGCGGGTTTCGGCGTGACGCAGGCGTCGTGACCATCCGGGTCTCTCCCTACGGTGCCGCCGTCCTTCTTGCAGGCGCTGACGGCGGCCGCGTCGCTGGTGTTGATGGCCCTGTAAATGTTCGACCGGCTCGAATTGAGGTTGCTGTTTGCGAACGCCCCATCGGTTGCCAGTGCCAACGCCGCCAAGGCCACAATCGATGCGCATAGAATGGATGAAATTTTCATCTTACCCTCCGGCAAAGTGTTCACACGCCATGGTAGTGCAACGCCCACGAGGCGGCCAGGACGTAACGCCGCCGCATTTGACCCGGATCAAGGCCGCAGGGCATTGTCCGGCCTCTTTTGCGCAGGCCGTCGACCCTACATTCGGCGGCCTTCGGCTTGGTTGGGATTGGATACGATGAATCGACTGGAATTCCGCGCCGCCGGCTCGCTCGCCGCCGTGTTCTCGGTCAGGCTGCTCGGCCTGTTCATGATCTATCCGGTGTTTGCCGCCTATGCCGAGCAGCTTTCGGGTGCGACGCCCTATCTGGTCGGCGAGGCGCTCGGCATTTACGGACTGAGTCAGGGGCTGCTGCAAATTCCCTTCGGTCTGTTGTCCGACAAATTCGGACGCAAGCCGATGATCGTGGTCGGGCTGATCCTGTTCGCGATCGGCAGTGCGGTGGCGGCGCTCTCCACCTCGATCGGCGGCGTCATCTTCGGCCGCGTGCTGCAAGGCTCGGGCGCCGTCGGCTCGGTGATCCTGGCGCTGGTGGCGGATCTCACGACCGAAGAAAACCGCACCAAGGCGATGGCCATGGTCGGCATCACCATCGGCGGCTCCTTCATGGTCGCGCTGGTGACCGGGCCGATCCTGGCGACATTCATCGGCGTGCCAGGCATCTTCTGGCTGATGGTGGGGCTCGCTCTCATCGGCATTGCGATCACCGAATTCGTCGTACCGGCCCCGCGCCGCGTCAGCGTGCATCGCGATGCCGAGGCGGTGCCGGCCTTGATCGGATCGGTGTTGTGGAACGGCGAACTGTTGCGGCTCGATGTCGGCATCTTTGCGCTGCACGCCATGCTGACGGCGAGCTTCCTGGTGGTGCCCGGCCTATTGCGCGGCACGCTCGACATCGCGACGCATAACGATTGGATGATCTATCTGCCGGTGCTGCTGATTTCGATTGCCGTGATGGTGCTGGCAATCGTCGTCGCCGAGAAGTACCGCCGCATGAAGGGCGTGTTCGTATGCGCGGTGGTCGCGCTGCTGGCCAGTCAGGTGATGCTCTATTTCGGCGCGCACAATTTGTATGTCCTGCTGGCCGCGCTCACGCTGTTCTTCTCGGGCTTCAATGTGATGGAGGCGAGCCTGCCCTCGCTCATCACCAAGGTGGCGCCGCCCGACGCCAAGGGCACGGCGATGGGGCTTTATTCGAGCCTGCAGTT
>DAIMKK010000582.1:0-2021 GCA_036721745.1 Pseudolabrys sp.
TGGCCCAAGCCGGCGTCATCGCGCCACTCGAGTCGCTGATCGATGCGCATGGGCAGGGCCGCCGCCGCGCAGTGCTGCACGCGCGACGCGGCGACCGTGACTTGCTGGAAGTCGGCTTCACTGCCCCGCGCGCGCATCACATCGTCGCTATCGACCGCTGTCCGATCCTGGCGCCCGGCCTCGACGGCGCTATCCCTGCGGCCTGGGCGATTGCCGAGATCTTGAAGCCGGCCGACAAGCCGCTCGACATCCAAGTGACGGAGACCGATTCCGGCATGGACGTGGACGTGCGCGGCTCCGGCCCGCTCAAGTCCGGACGCACGACGGCGCTCGCCGGCGTCGCCGAGAAGCACCGGCTCGCGCGCATCACCCATCACGGCGAGCTGGTCGCGCAAGCCGCGCAGCCGCTCATGAAAATCGGGCGCGCTTTGGTGCCGCTGCCGCCCGGCGCGTTTTTGCAGGCGACCGCCGCGGGCGAAGCGGCGCTGGCGCGGCTTGTGCTCGAGCATGTCGGCAATGCAAAGCGCGTCGCCGATCTCTATTGCGGTATTGGCACTTTTGCCTTGCGGCTGGCCGAACGCGCGCGCGTATCCGCCGCCGACAGCGAGGCGAGCGCGATCAAGGCGCTGGAGCGCGCGGTTGCGAATACGTCCGGGCTAAAGCCAGTTGAGGCGCAAGCGCGCGATCTGTTCCGCCGCCCATTCACGGCCGCCGAGCTCAAAGGCTTCGACGCCGTGGTGTTCGATCCGCCGCGCCTGGGCGCCGAAGCGCAGGCGCGCGAACTCGTCAAGAGCGCCGTGCCGACCGTGGTCGCGGTATCATGCGCCGCGGCGAGTTTTGCGCGCGACGCGCGCATTCTGGTCGATGGCGGCTACAAGCTCGTGAGCGTGACGCCGGTCGATCAGTTCCGCTATTCGTTCCACGTCGAGATAGTGGGCAAGTTCGAGAGGTAGCGGCTACTGAAAATCGAACCCCCGGCCGCCCCAGCGGTCCTGCCACATCTTCTCGCCGATGGTGCAGGAAATGCGCGGCGCCTCAGCCGACACCGGCACCACGCGCCGCTCCGGCTCGCGGCCGGAAATTTCCAGCACCAGCTTGGTGCGGGTCGCCTCGATGAACTGCTTGCGGTCGTGGATCGGCACCACGAAGGCGCCCGACCCGCCGATCACGCAATCCTCGTAATAGACGTCGAGGTTTTCGATATCCATGGTGCCGGGCGTCGGCCGCTTGAGCATGATCGGCAAGCCGTTGATGGTGATGCCGGCGGTTAGCACGTCGTCGCGCGTCGGCACGATCAGCGGGCCGGCATTGTTGGTGCCGTCGCCCGACACGTCGATCACCCGGCGCAAGCCGCGATAACCGCTATGGTCGAACAGCGGCTTGGCGAAGATGAGCGCGCCGGCGATCGAGGTGCGCGAGGCGCGCCGGTAAGGCGCGGCAGCGATCTCGTTCGCAACCGCGTCGGCCGATTCCGGACCCTCGATAAACCGCCACGGCATTATGATTGGCCGGCCCATTCGAAATAGGTAATGGCGATCTTGCTATTGGCACCCTCGCGCAGCGCCCGCATGAATTCGCGCGAGGTCAGCGCCATGACGTAACCCTCGCGCTGCAACGCCTGCTCTTCCGGGTCCATCGAGTAGGAGACGTCGACCGCGATCACAAGTTCGACGTCGACAGGAATGGCGTTGGGGTTTTTGTCGGCGAAGCGCGGTTGCGGCGCGGCGGAAGCCGCGAGTGCTAAGCCTGCGGCCGCCAGCACGCTGGCGATGGCACCATAAAGACCGTGTCGCCCCATATGAGAATGGTGGCACGCAGCCGCGGCGAAAAAAAGACCTCCACTGTCATTCCGGGACGGCGCAAAGCGCCGGACCCGGAATCCAGATGCGAGCACTGCGCCTGTTTCTGGATTCCGGGTTCGCTGGCTAACGCCCGCGCACCGGAATGACGGAGATAATCAGCCTTCCAGCGTCTCGGTGCCGACGATCTCGATGCCGAAGCCGCCGAGACCGACATAAGTG
>DAIMKK010000583.1:0-2004 GCA_036721745.1 Pseudolabrys sp.
TGAGCGAGGCGCGCACCTCGTCGTGCGTGCCGATGGCGCCCATCTCGCGTTGGCGCTTGACGGTTGAATCCACCATCAAGGGGTCGAGCCCGAGTTCGCGCAACGTGACGGCCGACTCTTCCATCTCGGCGGCGCGGCGCTCGCCGTGGCTCGCCATACGCTCCAGGTTGTATTCGGCGATCTTGCTCCAATCGAGCGTTGGATAATTGTTCTTCATCGAGGTGGTCACCTCCTCCAGCACGCCGGCGCGGCTGGCGGCGAGGAAGCATTCGAGCGTGAGCGCCTCGATGCCCTTGATCATCACGCTGCGGATCATCTTGATGGCGGCGGCGTGGCCGGTGTTGGCGCCGACCACGCTCAGTTTCATCTCCAATTCGTTCAGCAGCGGCGAAATGGCCTCCGCGTGCGGGCCGGCGATCAGCAGTGGCGTCTTGTGGCGCAGTGGATGGATCGGCGCGATCACAGCCACGTCGACGTAGCGGGCGCGCTCGCCCAAAAGCTTGGCGGTTGCCTGTTTGCGCCCGGGCGAGACCGAATTGATGTCGAGATAATAAGGCGCGCCATTGAGGTGCGGCTCGACCGAGCGGGCCGCCTCCAGGCTGGAGGCCGCCGTCACCGCGGAAATGATCATATCGGTTTCCGCGACCGCGTCGGCTGCCGAGTCGGCCAGCCGCACGCCAATGGCGTCACCCGCCGCTTTCAGTTTTGCGCCGGCGCTATCGGGAAACAGGATATCCCAGGCATCGATGCGTTCGATACCGCTCTCGCGCAGGCCGGAAGCGATGGCCTGGCCGGCCTCGCCGAAGCCGATGAAGGAAACGCGTGGGGTATTGCGGCGGGTCATGACATTTCCATTTTAGATCGTTTTCACGGGCGCGTCCTGCCGCGTGGTCTGGAAGCTCACCGCCATTAGCCAGCGGCCGTCGCGCTTTATAAAAACGCGGCTAACCCGCGCGGCCTTGCCGTGGAACGGCTGGTGCTCGCAGACCATCACCATCGCATCCTTGAAGCCGAACAGCCGCGCCGACACCAGCGGGGCAGGGGCGGAATTGGCGCCGGTGCGCCGCTGCTCTTCGATCGCCGCCTTGCGGTCGGCCTTGCTGTGGCGGCGCGCCGCGCCGACCACCATGAATTCGTCGGCCACGTGCTGCGCCCAGACGTCAGGCTCGTGATGCATCACCGCGATTTCCAGCCGTTGCCAGGAGGCGAGACAATCGCGCTCGTCGACATTGCGCGGCTGGTAGGGCAGCGTGTGGCACGGATTGTCCCATTCCTTGCGGCCGGGCCCATGCGGGGCGGGCGGCAAATTCTGCGAGACTTCGTGATAGGCCAAGAGGCGCCAGCCCGCGGCGCGCTTGACCCAGATGCGCAATACAAAAACTTTGTTGCGCTCGCCCGCGACGGTGACCACCTCGCCGTAGCGTTGCACGGCCGGCATCAGGCCGCCCTCATCGCCGAGCGCAGGTTTGGGCAAGGCACCAGCAGTTTGCGTCTTGTCGAGAACGCGGCCGTCTATATCGACCCACGTGAAATCGTCATCGAGCGACCGCGCAACGGCGCGGGCATCGCCCTTCGCCAGTGCCGCCATCAGCGCGCGGTCGGCAATCATCGCGTCGTCATCGGGAACCGGCATCGGCTGCGCGCTCACGCCTTCGCCCGCGCCGGAATCTCCGGCGTGCCGTGCGTGTGAAACGATTCGATCGTCTTGAGGCCCCAGGCCTGACCTTTGCGGCGCTCGTCTTCGGTCCAGGTGATCGGCTTCCAGTCCGGCGCCAGGATCAGCTTGGCCCCGGCGTTGGCGACCTCGACCCGGTTGCCGCCCGGCTCGTAAACGTAGAGGAAGAAGGTCTGCTGGACGGCGTGCTTGTGCGGGCCGGTCTCGATGAACACGCCGTTTTCCAGAAAAATATCGGCGGCGAGCAGCACCTCTTCGCGCGAATTGAGCGCGTAGGTGACGTGGTGGAAGCGCCCGCGCGCGCCGGTGTGATCGCGGGTATAGGCGAA
>DAIMKK010000584.1:0-1980 GCA_036721745.1 Pseudolabrys sp.
CGCGGTGATTTCGCCCGACTTGCCGAGCGCGGCAAGGCGCACGGATTCCAGCTCGGCGAGCGAGCCAGCGGCGGCGATGCGGTCGAGCAGGGCGTCGGACATGGTTCGCGGCTCTAGCCTTGCCGCGCCGCAAAATGCAAAGGGGCCGAACCGGAAGGGATGCGCTGATGGCGAACTGGCCCGAACTCGATCCCGCGCGCGACCACGAAACGCTCGCGCTGCTGCACCTCGCCGCGCAGATGCTGGGCAAGATCCGCGTCGCTCATGCGCCATGGACCAATCACGGCTGGCACGTCGCGCTGCAGCCGCGGGCGAACGGGCTCGAGACTTTGCCGACCGCGGCCGACGGCGCGCGCACCTTCACCCTGGTGCTCGACCTTTGCCGGCATGCGATCGTGCTGTGGGTCAGCGACGAATCGCGCGAGGAACTGCCGCTCAACGCCGGCAGCGTCGCAGCGCTTCACGGACGGTTGATCGCCCTGCTCGACCGCCATGGTTTGCCGTCGAGCTTCAATGGCACACCGAGCGAGATCGAAGGCGCGGTGCCGTTCGCAAACGACCATGCGCCGCGCAATTACGACCGCGGTTCGGCGGAACGGTTTCGGGCGGCGCTCGCCGCGATGCTTCCGGTGTTCGAGCGCTTCCGCGCCGGATTTACCGGCAAGTCGAGCCCGGTGCATTTCTGGTGGGGCAGCTTCGACCTTGCGGTTACCCGCTTCTCGGGCAGCCCGGCGCCGCTCCATCCGGGCGGAGTCCCGGGCTTGCCCGACCGGATCACGCGCGAGGCGTACAGCCAGGAAGTGTCGAGCGCGGGCTTTTGGGCCGGTGGCGTCGTCCCCGCCGAGCCGTTCTTCTACAGCTACGCTTATCCCGAGCCCAAAGGCTTTCGCGACCGCAAGCCTTTGGCCGGCGGGTTCGACGATCAATGGCAGGAGTTCACTTTGCCTTATGCCGAAGTCCGCGCGGCTGCCGATCCCGAGCGGATGCTGACGAGCTTTCTGCAGTCGACCTATGACGCCGCGGCCGACCTTGCCCACTGGGACCGCGCGCGGCTCGAACGCGAACCGGTCGCGCCTTAGACAAAAAGGGCGCCGCGGATTGCTCCGGGCGCCCTTGCTTGTCTGAATGCCGGAAGGCTTAAGCCGCCTTCTTCTCCAGCGCGCCCTTGGCCTGGGCGATGATCGCGGAGAAGGCCTCGCCCTCGTGCATCGCAATGTCTGCGAGCACCTTGCGGTCGAGGGTGATGCCGGCGAGGTTGAGCGCGTGGATGAACTGGCCGTAGGTCAGCCCCTCGGCGCGGACCGCGGCGTTGATTCGCTGGATCCACAAAGCGCGGAACGTGCGCTTCTTCACCTTGCGGTCGCGGTAGGCGTATTGGCCAGCCTTCTCGACTGCCTGACGGGCGATCCGGATGGTGTTCTTGCGGCGGCCGTAATAGCCCTTCGCATTGTCGAGGATGCGCTTGTGCTTGGCGCGGGTGGTTACACCCCGTTTGACGCGTGCCATCTACCGGCCCTCCCTACTTCAGGCCGTACGGGGCCCAGGCCTTCACGCGCGCCACATCGGCGTCTGCGAGAAGTTCCGTGCCGCGGTTCTGGCGGATATATTTGGCGTTGTGGCTGATCAGGCGGTGACGCTTGCCAGCCACCCCATGTTTGATCTTGCCAGTCGCGGTGAGCTTGAATCTTTTCTTCACACCGCTCTTGGTCTTGAGCTTGGGCATTTTCGTCTCCTCGAATGTTCCCGCTTCGGGTTCCCATCAAAGTAGTACTTTGATGGGGTCCTTCCGCGAGAACGACGTTATCCAACCGCCACGGCAGCCCTAACTGGCCGGGCCATTGGGTTTTCCACTAAGCTGGAAAGCGCGCGCCTATAGAGAGGAGCCCGGAAATTGGCAAGGCGGCGCGCCATCCGCGCCCAGCGACCGGCTCAGTCGAACAGGCTGGAAACGCTGCTTTCATCCGCGATCCGGCGCATCGC
>DAIMKK010000585.1:0-1971 GCA_036721745.1 Pseudolabrys sp.
GAGGGCAAGGAGCACGCGCCGCGCTGGGAGAACGCGCATACCATCGCGTCGGGCATCAGGGTGCCGCAGGCGATCGGCGATTTTCTCATCCTGCGCGCGGTGCGCGAGAGCGGCGGCTTCGCTATCGCGGTCGAGGACGACGCCATTCAAGCGGCGCTCGACGAAATGGCGCGCGAGGAGGGGCTGTTGCTGTGCCCGGAGGGCGCCGCGACCTACGCCGCCTACAAGCAGAGTCTTGCCTCGGGCCAGGTCAAGCGCACGGACCAGGTGGTGCTGTTCAACTGCGCGAGCGGGCTGAAATATCCGCTGCCGCCCATCCACCGAACGCTCGACCGCCACAAGCCGATCGATTACGCTTCGCTGTGAACGAATGATTTTTCCCGGGCTCACAAAAGACCCTGGTGGGAGCAAGCGATGAAAAAACTGATCGTTGCCGCAGCGGCGGCGCTGGCAATCGTCACGTCCGCCGCTGCGGAAGACTATCCGTCACGGCCGATCACTATCATCGTGCCGTTCGCTGCCGGGGGTCCGACCGACGCCTTGGCGCGTGTGGTCGGCGATGGCATGCGCCAGGCGCTCGGGCAGCCGATCGTGGTCGAGGACGTCACCGGCGCCGGCGGCACGATCGGCGTGGCCCGCGCGGTCCACGCGGCGCCCGACGGTTACACGCTGAGCATCGGCCATCTCGGCACGCACGTGATCAACGGCGCGATCTATCCCCTGAGCTTCGATCTGGTGAAGGATTTTGAGCCGATATCGCTGCTCGCCAGCAATCCGATGATGATCGTCTCCAAGAACGACGTCCCGGCAAAAAACCTGAACGAGTTGATCGCCTGGATCAAGGCGAACAGCGGCAAGGTGACGGCCGGCACCGCCGGCGTCGGTTCCGGCGCGCATTTTTCCGGCGTATATTTCGAGCAGTTGACCGGCGCCAAGCTGCAATTCGTGCCCTATCGCGGCACCGGCCCGGCGCTGCTCGATCTGGTGTCGGGGCACATCGATCTGATCGTCGACCAGGCCTCCAATTCGCTGGCGCAAGTGAAGGCCGGCAAGATACGCGCCTACGCCATCACCGCGCCCAAGCGCCTGGCGGCTGCGCCCGACATACCGACCGTGGATGAGGCCGGTCTCAAAGGCTTTTATATCGAGCTGTGGTCCGGGCTTTGGGTCCCCAAGGGTACGCCGAAAGACATCGTCGCCAAGCTCAATGCCGCGGTGGTCAAGACGCTGGCCGATCCGGCGACCGCCAAGCGGCTGGCCGAAATGGGTCTGCAGATTCCGCCGCGCGACAAGCAAACGCCGGAAGCCCTCGCCGCCCATCAACAAGCCGAAGTGAAAAAATGGTGGCCGATGATCAAGGCTGCTAACATCAAGGTCGAATAGAACGAGCGGCCGAGCCCCCGGCAAAGATAAACAAAAAGGGGCGCACGTTGCGACAGGGGAGGTGGAGATGAATTTCTGGAAAACGGCGACGATATCCGCCATGGCGCTCGTCGCCGGCATCGGCTGCCTCAGCACGGCCGCGCGCGCCGACACTTACCCGTCGCGGACGATCGCAATGGTCGTGCCTTTCCCGCCGGGCGGCCCGAGCGACGTGGTGGCACGCATCATCGCCGACGGCATGAGCCGCGTGCTCAATCAGACGATCATCATCGAGAACGTGGGCGGCGCCGGCGGCACGATCGGAACCGCACGCGTGGCTTCGGCGACGCCCGACGGCTACACCCTGTTGGCCGCCGGCATGGGCTCGCACGTCTCCGCGCCGGCGCTCACGCCCAATCTGCGCTACGATTCGGCCAAGGATTTCGAGCCGATCGGGCTGATTGCCAATGCGCCGGTCGCCGTGGTGGTGCGCTAGGATTTTCCGGCCAAGGACCTCAAGCAGTTCATCGCCTATGTGAAGGACCATGGCGACTGCGTGAAGCAAGCCCATGGCGGTATCGGTTCGGCGTCGCACATGGCCTGCCTGCT
>DAIMKK010000586.1:0-1970 GCA_036721745.1 Pseudolabrys sp.
TCGGAAGACAGTTTCTCCTCGTTCCTGGTCGCGCCGGGCAATTACGTCCTCTTCAGTTGCGACGACATCGCGCGGACCGCGAAAGGCATCGAGGCGCGCCACAAAGATCTGGAAAAGTTGATGGCGAAATACAGCGCCGACACGGGAGGGCGGATTATCGCCAATGCCACTTATGGGACCGAATACGCCCAGACCCGCGGTCAGCTGAACAGTTTGCGGGCTAGCGCCGCCGAGAAGAACTGCGACGGCGTGCCGGGCGCCGGCAAACCCGCCGCGAAGGCGAGCGTCGGCGCCATCCACTGAACCGATTTACGGAACTCGCCGGATCACCGCGAGCGCTCCGTCGGCAAGGCCGACCGCGATGGCCGGTGGGCCCGAAGACTCGGCAATAAGCGCGAGATTGGTGGCCGCTTTCTCTGGCAGCGGCACGTTGGCGATGTCGCGCGCTTTCGGCGCAAAGCTGACGATGCGCAGGCGGCTGCGGTCGAGCGAGGGCGCGGCGATATCGGCGATGCCGTCGTCGAAGTCGGCAGCGGCCGCCATGTCGATCGCGCGCGTGCCGGCGATGTGATTGGCGATATCGGGTAGTTCGGCGACCTTGCGCAAGTCGCCGCCGGTCCAGCTCCACAATTCGAGCGCGCCGACCACGTGCGGCTGGCGCACCAGCGCGATCGATCGTTTGCCGTCGCCGCTGAAGTCGTCGATGCCGGCGGGATCGAGCCAGCGATGGGTGGCCCCAAGCGGCGGCGTCTCGGCGACGATTTCATACTTGCCACGGCGCTCGGCGATCACCGCCAGACTGGAGCCGCGCTTGAGAGTTGACTTTACCACGATAACCGCATCATGGCCGTTGCGGTCGAGATCGGCGAGCCGCGGCTTGAGATCCTCGAACACGGCGTCGTCCTTGAGCCGCACGGTCTGGCGCTTGCCGTCGCGCCTTTCGATCACCAGGCTGCCAGCCTCGATTTTGTCGCCGAGGATGCCGTGGTCGTAGCGCGCGGTCGGCTCGGCGAACCAGGCGCGGGCGATCTCGCCTTTGCCGGTGGCGACCTTGCCGTCGGGCAGCGCGCCGTCTGGAAGTTCAGGCTGGGCCGGCGTGTCGATGTAGGTGAGGGTAATTTTTTCGCCGGCAAGTACGATTCTGTACCAGAGCCCGCCCGCATTGACTTGCGCCTGCCCATCGGCGGTCTCGATTGCCGTTACGCGGGCCGGCGCGTTGACGCGGGTCACGCGCCATTCGGCGGCCTGGGCGGCGGTGGACCACGCAACAAAACAAAGTGCGAAAAGGATGCGATGCATGCGCGGCTCTACAATGCCGCGCGGCGTAACCGCAAGGCATTGCCGACCACGCTGACGGACGACAGCGCCATCGCCGCGGCGGCGATGATCGGCGAGAGCAGCAGTCCGAACACCGGATAGAGCACGCCGGCCGCGATCGGCACGCCGGCGGAATTATAGATGAAGGCGAAGAACAAATTCTGCCGAATATTGCTCATCACCGCCTTCGACAGCGCGCGCGCATTGACGATGCCGGTGAGGTCGCCTTTGAGCAGTGTGATGCCGGCGCTTTCGATCGCCACGTCGGTGCCGGTGCCCATGGCGATGCCGACCGCTGCCGCGGCCAACGCCGGCGCGTCGTTGACGCCATCGCCGGCCATGGCCACCACACGGCCCTCGCGGGTGAGCTTCTCGATCACCGCGCTTTTCTGATCGGGCAGCACGTCGGCCTCGACTTCAGTGATGCCTAAGCGCTTGGCAACCGCGAGCGCGGTGGTGCGGTTGTCGCCGGTGAGCATCACCACGCGCACGCCGGAGGCCACGAGCGCCTTGAGCGCTTCCGGCGTGCTGGCCTTGACCGGATCGGCGATGGCGATAACGCCGGCCGGCTTGCCGTTGAGGGCGAGGAAAATCGCCGTCGCGCCGTCGGTGCGCAGCCGCTCGGCTTCCCGGGCGAGGGGGGCCGTATCGAT
>DAIMKK010000587.1:0-1961 GCA_036721745.1 Pseudolabrys sp.
GGGACGCGATCCTCGGCGCCGAAATTGCGCAAGACTACAAGCGCAAGCCGGGCGTCTATCTCGCCTCCTGCGCGGCGTTCGATCTTGCGCCTGCGCAATGCATGATGGTAGCTGCGCACTCAAACGATCTCGCCGCCGCTGCGCAACTGGGACTGCGCACCGCGCACACCGCGCGGCCAGACGAGTACGGGCCTAATACCGGCGAGGCCGCGCCGACGACCAAAGTTGATTACGCGGCGAAAAATTTAGCCGATCTTGCCGATCAACTCGGGGTCTAATTCAATCCGCGCGCAAGAACTCGAGCTTGACTACGCTTGTCTGCCCGGTCACCGGAACGAGGGCGGCCGGTGACGTCAGCGTCAGCGTGTTTCCGTCGAGGCGCATGAAGAACACGCGATCAGTTCCGGTGAGAGCCTGGTTCGATGCAGCATCGACATGGATGGTGATCTTGCTGCCGCTTGGCCCGACGGTCGGATCGATTGAATAGACGCCGGTATAAGCTGCGCTTGATTGCATCAGGGCGGCGGCATCGGCATCGGTGAGCGCGGCGGCAGCCGGTGGCTTGCGGCCGGAATCAACCAGCATCACCCAGAACCGATTTGCCGTGAACCCGATAAAGCCGGTCGGATGTTCGCCAAGCGGAAAGCCGACTTTGTCGCCCGTCGTGGCCGTGAAAGAGACGATTTTCCAGGTGCCCAAGACCCGATCGGGCGTCATGGCTTGTCTCCGATGCTATCCGATCGCATGGCGGTTCTGAATGACACCTATCCCCGATACACCGGCGTCGGCTGCGCGAAAAATTCCGCCAGGATGTGATAGACCAATATGTAGTTCTTCTGCTGGAAGCTGGCGTGCGAAATGCCGGCCATCACCGAGAACTGCTTGTCGGGATTGGGCAGCTTGGCGAAGAAGGCCAGCAAATCCTCGATCGACGCGATGCCGTCCCATTGCCCGCGCATGATCAACGTCGGCACGGCGATCTTTTCCGGGTCGACCACCGGCAGCCGCGAGCACATATCGACGTAAGTGCCGGTCGGCACCGAATCGTCGAGCGCGGTGACCGCGTCGGCGAAGGCGTTGATGACTTTTTCCTCGGCGGTGCCGGGATGATCGCGCTCGAAGATCGAATGAATGAACGCCCTGTCGATCGGCCGGCGATTCTTGGCGATGAATTCGGGCAGTTTCTTGCGCCGCTGTTCGAGCGTCGGCGAGCCTTCGCCGGTCCACACCATGGCGTCGAGCGCGAGCCGCGCCACCATTTCCGGGTGCCGCTCGGCGAACATCGCGGCGCGCAGCGCGCCCGATGAAATGCCGTATGTCAGCAGCGGCCGTTTGCCGCGCAACTTCTGGATATAAAGCGCGGCGGCGTGGCAATCGTCGGCGCCTTGCGAAATCGGCGCGTTGTTGTCGCGGTCCTTGGTCGAGCGGCCATAGCCTTCCATGTCGACCGACCAGCAGTCGTAGCCACGCCGAGCGAAGTGATCCATGGCCGAGGAATCGGGGCGTCCCGGTACTTGTAGGTCGAAGGTCGGTTGCGAGGCCATCGACGAGCCGTGCACGAACAGAATGGTGCCGATGCTTTTTGCCGGATCGCCGGCGCATTTCTCGAACATGAACAGCTTCACGCCGCCGCCCTTTTGGGTCCAATGCTCTTCGCCCTTGATGGCGGCTGGCTTACTCATTTCATTCATCGGTCACCTGTGCGGTTGCGGCGAAAGGGCGCAGTGCGTCTTTACTTGAATTTCGTCGGAGCGGCCATATGTGCGCGATGTTTCGCTCGTGGCCTGTTTTTTGCGAGCGCATGGGCGAAAAGAGGGGGCAAATGGAAAAAGTAAGGCGCACGGATAGTAAGTGGGTCCTGGTCTATTCGATTGTCGTGGCGGTTCTAACGCTGCTTTACGTCGGATACGAAGACTTGGGCTTTATGAACGGTGCGGCGGCTAATCCGGCAGCCGCGCAAG
>DAIMKK010000588.1:0-1185 GCA_036721745.1 Pseudolabrys sp.
CCAAATGGCGCAATCTGGCCAAGCGCCAGGTGGCCGACCTGGTGCCGCCTGCCGAATTGATGGATTGGCTCGACGGCCGCAAGCTCGACGCGGTCATTCACATGGGCGCCATTTCCGATACCACCGCCACCGATGGCGACCTGGTGATGGAGAACAATTTCCGGCTGTCTTTGCGCATGCTCGACTGGTGCACGGTCACCCGCACGCCGTTTATCTATGCCTCGTCGGCGGCGACCTATGGCGACGGCAGCGCGGGCTTCGACGACGACTGGTCGCCGGAAGCGTTACGCAAGCTGCGCCCGATGAATCTGTACGGTTGGAGCAAGCACCTGTTCGATCTCGCGGTGGTCGACCGCTATATCAAAAAAGAAAATCTACCGCCGCACTGGGTCGGCTTGAAATTCTTCAACGTCTACGGCCCGAACGAATATCACAAAGGCCACATGGCGAGTGTGCTGGCCAAGGTTTTCGACCTGGCCAAGGCCGGCAAGCCGGTGCGGCTGTTCAAGTCGCATCGCGAAGGCATCGAAGACGGCGACCAGCGGCGCGACTTCATCTATGTGGACGACGCCGTCGCGGTGCTGCGCTGGCTGCTCGACGCCACCTCGGTTAGCGGCATATACAATGTCGGCACCGGCAAGGCCGAAAGCTTCCGCGACATGATCGGCGCCATGTTCAAGGCGCTCGGCCGGCCGGCCAATATCGAATATATCGACATGCCGGACGCGATCCGCGGCCAGTACCAGTATTTCACGCAAGGCGCCGTCGAAAACCTGCGCCGCGCCGGCTATAACGCCGGCTTCACCCCGCTCGATGCGGCCGTCGGTCAATACGTCACCGGCTATCTCGACCGCGAAGATAAGTACCGTTAGCGCATGATCCCGAAAAGTGGATACCGGTTTTCGGATAAGATCATGCGCCAGGAATAAAGCATGTTTGACTTTGACAAACATCTCGCAGACCTGACCGAGCAGACCGTGCTCTGCGTCGGCGATCTGATGCTGGACGAGTTCGTCTATGGCGAAGTCTCGCGCATTTCGCCGGAGGCGCCGACACCGGTGATCGCGGTCAAGCGCACTGAAACGATGATCGGTGGCGCCGGCAATGTGGCGCGCAACCTAGTCGCGCTCGGCACCCGCTGCATTTTCGTCGGCGTCGTCGGGGACGACGATGCCGGCCGCGCGC
>DAIMKK010000588.1:1195-1956 GCA_036721745.1 Pseudolabrys sp.
GCTCAAACCGCCGCACCACGACACGTCGAGCATGACGATGCCGGCCGCGCGCTGAGCGAGGCGTTGGCCACCCATCCGTTGATCGAATTTCATCTGGTGGTCGACGCGGCGCGGCAGACCACCCGCAAAGTCCGCTTCGTTTCCGAGCACCACTCCACCCATATGCTGCGGGCCGATTGGGAAATGGCCTCGGCGGTCGATGTGGCGAGCGAGGACGCGCTGATTGGCCACGTCGTCAAGGCGATGCCGCGGGCGGGTGCGGTGGTGCTGTCCGATTACGCCAAGGGCGCGCTGACCCCGCGTGTTATCCGCGCCGTTATCGATGCCGCCAATAAAGCTGGTAAGCCGGTGGTGGTCGATCCGAAAGGCCGCGATTATACGGTGTATCGCGACGCGACTTTGATCACGCCGAACCGGCAAGAGCTTGCCGATGCGACCCACTCACCGGCGCAGACTGACGATCAGGTTGCGGCCGCGGCGGCCGAGATTGGCCGCGAACTCGGTACCAAAGCGGTTCTGGTGACGCGCAGCGAAGCCGGCATGACGCTGGTGGGCGAGGGCGCCGCCATTCATGTGCCGGCCTATCCGGTGCGCGTGCGCGACGTCTCTGGCGCCGGCGACACGGTGGTGGCGGTGCTCGCCGCCATGCTTGCCATGCAGTCCGACTTCGAATCCGCCACGCGCGCGGCCAATGCCGCCGCCGCGGTCGTGGTCGGCAAGCGCGGCACCGCGACGCTCTCCGTTGCGGAATTGCGCTCGCG
>DAIMKK010000589.1:0-1952 GCA_036721745.1 Pseudolabrys sp.
GTTCGCACCAACGGGCGGATCGGACAAAAAGCGCAATTGCGCGAACGGGTCACGCAGCTGAACGAGGAAATCGCCGGCCTGAAGGCGCAGGAGAAGGCGAAAGACCAGGAAATTGCGCTGGTGGAAAAGGAGCTGGTCGGGGTCAACTCGCTCTACGATCAGCATCTGGTGCAAATTTCGCGCCTGACGACGCTGCAGCGCGACGCCGCCCGGCTCAACGGCGAGCGGGCGCAATTCGTCGCTTCGAAGGCGCAGGCGAAAGGCAAGATTACCGAGACCGAACTGCAGATCATTCAGATCGACAAGGATCTGGTCAGCGAAGTCTCCAAGGATTTGCGCGAGACCAACGACAAGATCGGCGAGTTTGTCGAGCGCAAGGTCACGGCCGAAGACCAGTTGCGGCGGACCGATATCCGCGCCCCGCAGGACGGCATGGTGCTGCAGTCGACGGTTCATACCGTCGGCGGGGTGATCACGGCCGGCGACGCCATCATGATGATCGTTCCGCAGAGCGATGACCTCCAGGTCGAGGCCAAGGTCAATCCGCAGGACATCGACAAGCTGCAGATCGGCCAGAAAACCTTGCTGCGGCTATCGGCTTTCAACCAGCGCACCACGCCGGAACTGAACGGCGTGGTCACCCGGGTTTCACCCGACGTCACCACCGAACAGCGCACCGGGCAAAGCTATTACACGATCCGGGTCTCGATGCCGCGGGAAGAAGTCGCGCGGCTCGGCGACGTCAAGCTGATTCCCGGCATGCCGGTGGAGGCTTTTGTGCAGACCGGCGAGCGCACCATGCTGTCGTATCTCGTCAAGCCGCTGAGCGATCAGTTGATGCGGGCGTTCCGGGAGAAGTGATTTTATCTCCGTCTCGTCGTCCCCGCGCACGCGGCGACCCATAACCGCAAATGCTTGTATTTGGCTGATCGCTCCAGCTTTGCTCAATACGTACATCATGAACCTTGGACCGCCACCGAGCATGTCCCTTACGTTCTTAGCTTGGCCCGTCGTGGCGGACGGGGCGGCATCCGGGACGGCCGCCATGGAGCGACGTTTGCCAAATCCGCGGGTTCCGAGCGTAAGATAATGATCGTGTTCCAGGTCATCTTCATTATCCTGTTTTTTGCGCTGCTCGTCCGCGGTTTTCTCTACCGCGACATGCCGCGGGTTGGCGGCAAGTTCGGTCCGATCCGGACCCCCGATCCGCCACAGGCGCTGCCGAGCGGATTTTCACGGATCTATGCCCGCGCGGTGACGCTGTTCGTGGCGTCGGATGCCTCGCGTTTTCCGACCCTGAAGGCTTTCTTGCGCGACGGTACCGTGCAGCGGCCTGTTGTGATGCGAATCTATCGCGTTGCCGGCTGCAAGGCCGAGATCGAGATTCCCGACCAGATCGCCGATTACGAGCGCATCGATGCCGCGCACGCGCTCGCGCTGCTGCGCGAACTGCCCGACCAACGTCTCGTTCGGCGCCTGCATGTGAGCGACGAACCGTCGTTCCTCGATCCCTGGGTGCGCAAGGTCCTGGGCGGGTTCTTCCATCTAGGCCATGCCACTAATTTCAGCCTGATCGTGCTCTACAGGCCCGATCGCCGTCTCGGCCAGCTCCTCGGCACCACGCTTCTTCATGAATGGCTGCATCTCGTCGCCTTCGCCTCTACGATTCAACTTTGGCGTTTCAAGCGGGCCAATGCGATCGAACCGCTGCCGCCCCTGGCGTTCGAGCCGTTGAATTTGGGCGACCGCAATACGGGGATTTACGAGGCCTGGTGCGACCTCGGCGAGAAACTTCTCGGCTACGACGAGAGTGTGGCCCGGCAAACCGCTTTGGCATCGCCGGTCCACGCTATCATCTTGTGGCGCTGTATCGAGCGCATGCTCCGCGGAACTCCGCTGAAGCTGCGCAGTACGCGTTTCGATGAATTGATGAAGCGCGGTGACTTCATGCG
>DAIMKK010000590.1:0-1940 GCA_036721745.1 Pseudolabrys sp.
ACGCAAAATGGCGGCTTCCAGCGTCAATTGCGGGGCGAGGCCGGTGCGCACCTGTTTCTCGGTGCGGGCTGCGCCGGTCTTGTAATCGAGGATGGCGTAGCTGCCGTCCGTGCGCCGCTCGATGCGGTCGGCGATGGCGGAAAGCGTGAACTCGCGTTTGCTGAGGGGAAACTTCAGCTCGCCTTTGATCTCCGCATAAAGCGCTTTTACATCGGCGCGCCGCGCACCGTCCCATTGCGCGAACCATTGCGCGATGCGCAGATAGCGCGGCCACCAGAAGGCGCGCGCTTCCGGATAATCGGCGAGCGTGGCGAAATGCTTTTCGCCGAGCGCCAGCAGTTCTTTCATCGGATCGGCCGGCGGCTTTTGTGCAAACAGTTCGGTGTAGTCGCCGATGGCGCCGTGGATGACGGTGCCGCGGTCGCGCGCGCCGGGCGGCGTGTCCACCGCATCAAGCGGCTGCAGGCGGAGAATATATTTGGCGTAGATGGTGTAGGGATCGCGCAGCCAGTCTTCGATGGCCGTGACCGACAGCCGCAGCGGGCGTGCGTCGAGTTTCGGTTTCGGCGCCGGCCGTTCGGCGGATGTCACGTTGGCCGGGGAATCGAGCGCGCGGGCGAACTCGAGATAGCTTTTGCCGCGCGTGAGCGCCGCGTCCCAGCGCGCCTCGCCGGCGAGCGCGGTGATACGCTGCACGAAACGCGAGGTCACGGTCGGGCTGCCTGCGATCTTGGCGGCGCGGCTGAGGATGACTTCGGGTGCGCCCAACGCCTGCGCGAAGTCGTGCGCCGACAAGCCGATGCGGCGCTCGGGCGGATCGAGCCCGAGGTCGGCCCGCATCGGGCGGCTGAGCCAGGGATCGTTGCGGGTCTCGGGCGGCCAGGTGCCTTCGTTGAGGCCGCCGAGCACGACGCGGTCGATCGATTGCAAGCGCGCCTCGAGCGGACCGAAGATGCGTACGCGCACGTCGTGGATTTCCGGGCGGCGTACCACGCGGGCGGCGATGGTGGCGTGGAACAGCTCGGCGTAATCGCTCTTGGCGACGGCCAGGCCGGCGGCGGACGGGCTTTCGATGAGTTCCTTGAAGGCGCGGGCCGTCGTATCAACGCCGGCGAGGGCGTTGTTACCTAGTTCCGGATCGAGCGCGGCGACCACATCGCGGTGCCACGCGGCGAGATAGACAAGCGGATAATCGCCGGCCTTCAGCCTTTCCAGCGGCGCCAGCGCGTCACCGAGCCGGGCGACCAAATCGGCGGCGACGTCGAATTCGTCGTCGGCAATCAACCAGCGCGGATCGCTGCGGTGAAGCTGATCGCGATTGTTGCGAAAAGTCGACAGCGCCTGCGCAAGACCGTCGCTGCCGGGGCGCGGGCGCGGGCCGCGCAACAAAGCGCGTTCGAGCGTGGCGATGGCTACGGCGTGGGCGCCCTCTTTAGCGCCAAGCCGCAGCAAGGGATGCTTGAGCAGCGCCAGCAATGTCACCGGTTCGAGGCCGCCGAGCGCAGCATGCGCCGCCAGCCTGGCGAATACGCCGGCCGGCGTGTCGGCCAATGAATCGCCGCCGGAGTCGTCCACCTTGACTTGCCAGCGCGCGAGCGCGGCAACGACGCGGCGCGCCAGCGCGCGGTCGGGCGTCACCAATGCGGCGGTTTTGGTTTTTGTTTCGATGGCTTCGCGCAAAGCGACCGCGACGGCGAGCGCCTCTTCCTCGGCATTGGCCGCTTCAATCATGGTGACCGATTTGAGCGCGTCGCCGGCGGCCGCGTCAAACTCCTTGCTCTTGGCGCGCGCCGTGTCCATCAATCGCCTCCCCGACCAGCGTACGTTCCCCCCGAGCCGGAACCCCAAGAGCAGCCACCACCGCCGAACGCCGCGCCTCCGCTCAGCGTGGCGACTTTCGACGAACCCACCCCAGCGTCGAAGACCGCGCGCCATAAAGC
>DAIMKK010000591.1:0-1939 GCA_036721745.1 Pseudolabrys sp.
GCGGTGCATGATCTCGCCGTCGAACAGATAGGTGACGGTGGCGAGCCCGATATGTGGATGCGGCCGCACGTCGAGCCCGTTGCCGGCGCGGAACTCGGCCGGTCCGAAATGGTCAAAGAAAATAAACGGCCCGACCATGCGCGAGCGCGCCGACGGCAGCGCGCGGCGCACCGAGAATCCGTCGCCGAGATCGACGGTGCGCGGCACCACCACGTGGGCGATCGCTTCGCAAGCATAAGTGTCGCCGGCTTGCGGGTCCTTGCCGGGGAAGAAACTCATACTCGGCTCCTTTGCATGCCCGCGACGTGCTTCACGCCAGTGTGACGAATTTCTGCCCCTTCACCGCTTCGCGCAACCCGTAGAAGGCCTCGTTGGTCTTGGCCCAGTTTGGCCCCTTCTTCATGGTGGCGAGCCAGCGCGTCACATTCGGATAGGGTGCAAAATCAACGCCGATCCGCCCAGCGTCACGATGGCGACCGCGAAATAGTCGGCGATGGTGATCGCATCGCCGCAAAGATAAGTCTTGCTCGGCCCGATCCAATAATCGTTGAGCACCTTCAGCCAGCGTTTGGTATTTTCTTTGCCGACTTCAATCGTCGCCGTCTGCGCCTCGTCGCTGCGCCGCTTGAGATGCGGGAACAGCTGCGGGTAACAGAGATTGTAGCCCCACTCGCGATAGAATTGGCTGTTGATCCAATCCATGATCTCGTTGACCTTGGCGCGTTGCTTCAAGTCTTTCGGATAGGCCGGCGAGCCGATCTTGTCGGCGAGATATTTCAGGATGGCCGAGCTTTCGGTCAGCCTGAAATCGCCGTCTTCCAGCATCGGCACCAGCGAATTCGGATTGATGCTGGCGTAGGGTTGTTGCATATGCGCGCCGGTCATCAGGTCGACCAGTTCATGGTCCATGGCGATCTTGTTGTCGGCGGCAAACAGAAACACCGGCCGGCACGCCGTCGATATTGGATGCATATAGAGTTTCATTGTCATTTCTCATCCCTTGAATGTTGGCGCTCGCCGCTGCTCAGGTCTTGAGTTGCGGCAGAAGTTTGAGCGCGGCGCCGCGTTCGATCGACTCGATTTCGGCGGCGCTGAATCCATAGGCGGCGATGCCGGCATTGACCTCGGCGCCGGGCCGGAACGGATAATCGGTGCCGTAAAGCACCTGCTCGAGCGGCACCATTTTCAAGAGCGCGGCGATCTGACCCGGCGTATTGCCCTGCGCCAGCTCGTAATGGAATTTGCGGAATTCCGGCAGCGGTCCGTTCGGCAAAACCGCGGGCTTGCGCTCGTCAGCGAGGCGGACGAAGCGCCCGGTCAGGAACGGCAGGGTGCCGCCGCTGTGCGAGAAGATCCAGCGGATATCGGGAAACCGCGTCGCGGTGCCACTGAAAACCAGGTGCGCGATCGTGCGCGTGGTGTCGGAGGCGTATTCGATCGAGCCGACCGGAATGCCCGGCACCAGGTTCTTGCAGCAGTTTGGCGAGACCGGGTGGACATAGACAATTGCCTTGCGCCGGTTGAGTTCGGCATAGACCGGCGCGAAAGACGGATCGCCGAGATAAAGCGTGCCGTAGCTGGTGAGCAAACCGATGCCGTCGGCTTTGAGCGTGTCGAAGGCGTATTCGATCTCCTTCAGGCTGCCTTCGACATCGGGCGGCGCGATGCAGGCGAACAGACCGAAGCGCCCGGGATGGTCGCGCACCAGGGTGGCGGCGTAATCGTTGAGCTGGCGTGTCAGCTTGCGTGTCTCTTCGACGTTGCCGAACCAGGTGCCGGGCTGCACCGCCGACAACATGGCGGTAGCGATGCCGTTTTTGTCCATGTCGTCGAGCGACATCTGCGGCGACCATTTCGGCCAACGCAGGCCGCCGCGCCGTGCGTTCACCGCGTCGCGATGGAAATCCGGCGCGAAATGGTGATGGACGTCGATGCGGCT
>DAIMKK010000592.1:0-1920 GCA_036721745.1 Pseudolabrys sp.
CCTGGTGGTCCATCGCTCGGGCGAAGCGATGTCGCCGGCGACGGGCGTCGCGCCAAATTTGCTGAGTTTAGCCGCCGAGACGTCAGATCGCGCCAAAGCGGAGACATCGTGTCCACGCCTGATCAGCTCTCGCACCAGCGCGGAGCCGATCGAGCCCGTCCCGCCCAGAACGAAAACACGCACGATCCCAAGCCCTCCAGAAAATACGGCACGGAATTCAAATCAGGTGTTTCGCGGCTCGTCCTGCGCGACGTGATGGATGTAGAGAATCTCGATCGCCTCGCCCGTTCTCCGATAGAATATCTTGTAGGGATACCTGAAAAGCGGCACGACCCGCACGCCGGGTCGCCCTTCAACTTCCTGTGCGCTTTCCGGCCACTGACGGATACGAGAGACGACTGACCGCAGGCGGTTTTGAAACGCCCCATAGATCGTCGGGTAGTGAGAGGCGATGTAAGCAAGAATCCCGGCGAGATTTTCGAGGGCCTCGTCGGTGTAGACAACCTTCATGCAGGCCGGTGCTTTTTGAAAAGCTCCTCGACCCGGTCGCCGGTCGCGATTCTGCCCTCGCGCGCCGCCTTGAGGCCACGGTCGATGCCCTTGAGTTCGGCCGGCGTCGGCTTGTATATGCCAATGCCTAATTCAGCATCGATCTTAAGCGCAAGCTCGGCGAGCTCGACCTGAGCCGCCTCCGGCCACGCTTCTACCCGTTGCAAAACGTCTTTGAGTTTCTTTGCGGTCATACCGAGTGCATAGCACAAAACTCACTTCGGCGATAGCAGCGGTTGCCCGGGCAGATGCCGCGCTGCAGCGCCGCGAACGCAAAAATCGTCTCGAATGAAACCCGCCTGAAGAACTTTTTTCTCAATTTGTTCAGGCCTGACAGGGCCGCGTGGCGCGCGCTTCTCACCGCGAGCGGATGTGATAACGTTTTCCGCTCTGATCGACCTCGCTGCAGACCACCCAAGTTCGTCTCTCGAAACGTTCAAAATAAATAACAAGCGCAGCCGCTTGGCAGCATAGGGAGTGACGCGATGAAATCGGCTTTCAATCGATCCATTCTTGCGCTCGCAGCAATCGTCGTTGTCGCGGGGGCCAGTCAGGCCAGCGCGCAACAGGCGGGACTGAAGAAATACGAATCCGGCACCAAGGAATTCTGGACCCATCCGCCGGACGACTGGTTCCTCGGCGACGAGACCGAAGCCCAAAAGGGCCTCGCGCCGCCCTCAGGTCCGCCGACCGGCGCATCGGAAGCCGAACTCGCCGCGCTGGTGAAGAAAATCAAGCTGCCGCCGGGCTTCAAGATCGAGGTCTATGCGCCGGGCGTGCTGGCCGCGCGGCAGATGGCCTGGGGCGACAAGGGCACGCTGTTCGTCGGCTCGTTCGGCCTCGGCAACGTCTATGCCATCACCGACAATGGCGGCAAGAAGGAGGTCAAGACCATCCTCAAGGGGTTGAACATGCCCACCGGCCTCGCATTCCGCGACGGTGCGCTGTACGTCATCGCCGTCGACAAGCTGATCAAATACGACAATGCCGAAGCCAATCTCGACAAGCTCGGCGACGGCAAGGTGGTCTATGACGACATGCCGTCCTATGCGGCTCATGGCTGGAAGTATCTCGCCGCCGACAAGGACGGCTGGTTCTACGTGCCGTTCGGACCTCCCTTCAACATCGGGATTCCGCCGACCAGCGTGTCGCAGATTCGCCGCGTCGATCCCAAGACCGGCAATGCCGAACTGGTGGCGCTCGGCGTCCGCAACAGTGTCGGCGGCGACGTCGATCCGCGTACCGGCAAATACTGGTTCACCGAAAACGCGCGCGACTGGATGAGCGACGACACGCCGAGCGACAAGCTCAACATGATCTCGAAGCCGGGCGAGCATTTCGGCTATCCGTACTGCCACCAGGGCGACATGC